>JAGBIR010000132.1 GCA_017934845.1 Alistipes sp.
CAATTTTTCCGTTTTTCATATCGTTATCTATTTGTTGTTTTGTTCTTTTCTACGAAAAGCTGTGCAACAAACCGTGTGCCAGCCGTCGCTGTATGCCAATTTGGCAGAATCCCGCGGCCGCAATGACAGAAAAACCTCTGAGTGTGGCAGTCTTATGACTGCTTGCGCAACATATAGAGTATGGTGAAGATGGCCTGTGCAGCGTAATAGGTGGGCATTACGAGGTGGGTAGTCGCCTGCCCCATTGCCATACCGTAGGCGATAGCACCGTCGGAAAAGACAAACAGCAGAGCCGCCACGATGTAACATAGGCGATATTTCCGCTCCTGTAAGATAGCAGCCGTAGCCATAAAGACAATTATAATGGCGTAGATTACAATGGCTTGACGGAACGCTGCTGGCTCGATTGATGGCAAGATATACATCACATAGAGCGTAGCTGCCACCACCAAAGCCAATGCGCCTATAACACCACCAGCCGTATAACGTCGCTTGGGCCAGAAGTCGCAGATAAAGAATATGTGAGCCACGGCAAACATAGCGACCTGCATGGTGAAGTTATCGGTTGAACCGGCATAGTCGCCCAGCATCGAGAAACCCAATGCCAACGGGATAAACCAACCTCCGTGGCGGCGGCGCATAGCAGTAAGTGTCGTAGCGAAGAGTGTAGGCAGAGCCACCGTGATGCCGAAAATGTTATCCCACGCGTAGTGCTGCACAAAATATATGGTGGCGAGTATGCAGTATGCTATCATCACCAAAACGATGTATCCTCGGCTGCTGAATTGTCGCATAGTTCTTTGGTTTTTAGTTGGTTATATGGTTTATCTTTTGTGCGTTGTAATTTATTTTGCCGTCATTTCCGTCGCGTAAGCGTCATTCCACATTAGCACAATGTATTGATTTACAGATACTGACAACGCAACATTGTGCTAATGAATGGAATCTACCGCTTATTAGCCTTTGCTGCCAAGTGCGTACTTGCGAGGTGGTAATTCCCAAAGGTAGATGCCAGTCAATTGGGTAAGGGTAGCACTTGCGTACTTGCCAACCAATACTTTACCCAATTGTGGCATGACGATATTTATTGCTGTCATTTCCGTCGCGTAAGCCCTAATTTTGAATTTTGAATTCAACCAAAAGTAACAACTGTAACACCCCTGTTACACTGTTACATCTGTTACATCTGTTACATCTGTTACTTTTGTTACACTGTTACATCTGTTACACCTTCCTGCTCCTTGATGTAGGCCTCCAGTCGCTCGACAAACCACTCGGGAGCGCGACAAGGACGACGTGTCTGGGCGTGCATAAATCCCAACGTCACCGAGCCTTGATTTATGAGCCTGCCCGCCTCGTTGTAAACCTCGCTGCGTATTACCAAGCGTGCCGAGGGCATCTCATCCATAAAGACCTTTACCGACAGCACCTCGTCGTAGAGCGCGGGCCACAAATATTTTGAGTGCACCTCGATTATGGGCGACATAATACCTCGACGCTCAATCTCGGCATACGTCAGACCCATATCGCGCAACCATTCGGTACGTGCCTTCTCGTATAGCACGATGTAGTTTGAATGGTGCATAATACCCATCTGGTCGGTATCTTTGTAGGCCACACGCACCTTATGCTCGTATGAAATTAACGCCATATATTCAGTCGTTTATGCTACTCTATCTCAATCATCACTTCACCCTCTGTGCTGCAATAGCCAATCCTTAGCTCTCCGTCCCTGCCTACCGTCAGCGAGGTCTGCATATTGCCAATCCGTGCCGAATAGAGACCCTCGGCTGGGAGTAGCTTGTTCTTGCCGATACCGCTGCACAATCCATCGGCCGCTACACTACATTTAATAATATAGGGGTGCGCCATCATCTCGATTGCCTTGTCCATCATACCGAGCGTAATCTTCTGACGAATGATTGTCGAACTGACCTTGCTCTCGGAGAGTTGCTGCTGCTCGACAAGATGAATCTCCATATCCTCGCAGCGCGACTCAAGGTAGTTGTAGTCGCCCTCCTTCTTGTGACCAAAGCGATGGTTATACCCTACCACCATACACCTCACGCCCGCCGCGTAGAGCATCTCGATAAACTCCTGTGGCGAAAGTTGGCTAAACTCGAGCGTGAAATTTATCACCAGCACAACATCCACTCCGGCACGCTCAAACAGCGTGAGTTTCTCCTCAAGCGTCGTCAGTAGCTTCATATTGCCGCCCGTGCCAAGTGCATATCGCGGATGGGGCTCAAACGTGATGACCACACTCTCCGCACCGCGCTCCCTTGCCAGCGTTGTCGTACGACGCAAAAGCTCCTGATGGCCGCAGTGTACGCCATCAAACGAGCCCATAGTAGCCACAGCATTGCTGAGTTTGGGTAGGTTGTCTATGTCGCGAAAAATCTTCATTGTGCAGCTTCTCTAATGGGTTTAACTCTTGTCGCTACCCTCGTCGCCCTCCTTTACAAAGTAGGCAATCTTCTCAAGAATAGTGGTAATATCGAAGTTCTCCGACACTATGCCCTGCGGGAAGTTGAGCTGCGCCGACGTAAAGTTCAACACGCCCTTAATACCCGCGTTAATAATAGGAACGACCAACGTATGAGCCACTCGCGTAGGCGACGAAATCACCGCTATGCTAATCTCCATCGATGCCACAATCTCCTCGAAACGATCCATATGATAGCACGGTATCTCGTCAATCGTACGCCCCACCTTCTCGGGGTCAACGTCGAATGCCGATACTATGCGCAGCTTCAAACCCTTACTATTGAAATACTTTGTGATGGCCTGCCCGAGGTGTCCCATACCTATTATGGCAACGTTCATCACGTTCTCGCTGTCGAGTATGCTGTTTATAAACTCGATAAGCACCTTCACATCGTAGCCCTTCTTCGTATCGCTCGAAAAACCAATAAGCATCAAATCACGACGCACCTGAACAGCCGTAATGCCGTGCATACCGGCCAAAACGTGCGAGAAGATATGCGTAATGCCTTGCTTGAGGCACGAGAGCAACGTGCGACGATATTCGCTCAGTCGCTCGATGGTCTTTTCGGGTATGTTGCTATTTATGTTTGCCATAGGCTATTGCAAAGTGATTGTGTGGTCGCTGTTGTAGTTTACTCTTATCCATTGGCTGTTGACGAAGGTGCCGCCCTCGCCGCTCTGGATAAACTTATATTCGGTCTGCAACGGGATGTAGCGTTTGTCGAGCATATTGTATTGAATGTCGGAACGCATACCCTCGCCAAAGATTATTGCCGTATCGTAACCGCGGTAGGCGTAGAGCGACGGCAACGCACGATATGACTTTATATATCGGCTGTCGAAGGCGCGCACCGTAGCATTGTCGCGCTTGGCGTGGTAGATCGAAATCATTATCACATCGTTGTTGAAGAAGGTCGTATGGTCGATATTTCCAAAGCGACTCCAACGCGACGAGCCCAACACCTTATACTTCGCGCACTTGATGCTGCGCTCGGTGTTTGAGTTCTTTGCCGAGCCCAGCGTACCCAATATGCGGTCAACATCGGTCTCTCGATTAGCAAATACGATGAAGGTAATCTCTTGGTCGGTGTCGAGAATCTCGATAGTCTCCTCCAAGGGCTTTGCCGCAGCGTTACGCGGTGTAAATATTGACTCCTTGTCGAACGAGTAGGTGTAAGCCATATAGCTCTTACCCTCCAGCTGTGCCAACACCTCGCGCTCGAAATCTGCGTCGTTTGACTCGGCATAAATCAAGCATATCTGGCGGCTGCCATCAATCAAATCCTTAACCTTGTCGTACTTGTATTCGGGGTCGGGAGCCAGCTGGAACAGCGCAGGACTCTGCGTTGAGTTGATATTTGCCAACGGCGACACTACGGGTATTGAGTTTGAGTGAGCATACTCCACCACCGCCTTCAACTCATCCTCATAGACCGGACCGACGATAAGGTTTGTGCCCTCAAACATCTGACTCTTAACAATGTTCTCGACCTTCACCGAGTCGTGTGCC
>JAGBIR010000133.1 GCA_017934845.1 Alistipes sp.
GCTCCTCGCCACATACGCGCACCCTTGATATCAACACCTATATAATTACAATTGGGGTTGCGGGCCGCCAGAGCAACAGTATATTCGCCCTTGCCGCAGCCGAGCTCCAGAATTATAGGGTTATCGTTATGGAAGAAATCCTGATGCCAACGCCCCTTAAGAGGGTGATCCTTATGAAAAATCTCATCAAATTCGGGCTGCACCATACAGCTGAACGTAAGATTTTCAGCAAAACGTCTGAGTTTATCTTTTCCCATTCTGTAAAGTTATTTCAATCTAAAATTCACACCCGCCGACTCCACTCCGCTAAGGCTCTTCAGCGGACGTATCGTAAGGCGATATACGCCCTCCTTCGCCAGTGACACATCACCACGGTAGGGCATCACAATATCGGTATAATAGTCGGCTACGCCATCCCACTCGGCTTGGGCCTTAAGCTCAATACACTCGCTATAACGCAACGAGTCGGGCGTAAAAAATGTTATCTCAAGAGGTATCTCTCGCTCGGTAAAGTTACGGTTGACGTGAAGCACAACATCCACATCGCAACGTGTAGCGGCAGTACTATTCTCGTAAAGAAGTTCCACGCGCTCGTTCCAATCGCCAATGTTCACATCACTGCTCACAACGCGATTATCCACGCCACGGCACTGCGCAGAGCATAGCGCAAGGGCCAGACACGCCATCCAACGCGCCACCAAACGAGCTATATTTCCGACGCTTCGAGACATTGCTACTCCTGCTTGTCTGACGAAGTTTTCGCACCCGAATTGTTACCCTCCGCGCCATTGCCGGCTGCTTCGTGACGATTACCACGACGCTGACGATGTCCACGACGATCCTGACGGTTGCCATTTTCGCGTGGTTCTCGCTGCTCACGACCCTCGCGTGGTTCGCGGCTTTCACGACCTTCGCGCTGTTGTGTGTTCTGCTCCGCAGCTACGCCATTCTCCTGACGGTTATTCTGACTTCTGTCGCGACGATTATTTCGACGACCTTGGCGCTCGCCCTTCTCCTGACGCTCACTACGCTCCTGACGAGGTTGCTCCGCGCTACCCTCCTCCTGCTTGGCTGCGCCATCCATGGCACGCTTTTCCTTCTGACGCTGCGAATTATTGCGATTCTTCTTTCGGCGCTTTGACTGATTATCGAAACGAGTGATGCTATCCTCCTCGGTACGATATGTAGGCTCTTCAACCGGCTGCTGATCGCTGAACTCCTCGAGCGACTCAACCTTCTTACCAGCACGATTCATTGCCACGATCTCTCGCACACGCGATGTGGGAATAGTTACGACGTTCGACATAGTATCCTTGCTGGTACTGAACGACATAGTTCGTCCCAGAATATCGGTCTTAACCAAGTGGTACTCGCCATCCATAGCCTGCAACGGCTCACGCACACGAGGCAAAGTCTGTCGGGCATCGGCATAGACGTCATACTCGTACATAAGACAGCACTTCAGCTTCGAACATTGACCCGCCAACTTCAATGGGTTGAGCGAGATATCCTGCACACGCGCTGCGTTTGTCGTAACACTCGAGAAGCTCGAAATCCACGACGCACAGCACAACTCGCGTCCGCAAGCACCAATACCGCCAATACGGCCAGCCTCCTGACGCGCACCAATCTGCTTCATCTCGATACGGATATGGAAACGCTCAGCAAAGACCTTGATAAGCTCGCGGAAATCGACACGACCCTCGGCAATGTAGTAGAAGATTGCCTTAACCTTATCGCCCTGATACTCCACATCGCCAATCTTCATATCGAGGCCCATATCGGCAGCAATCTGGCGCGACTGAATCATTGTATCGTGCTCCAGCGCAATAGCCTCCTGCCAACGCTCAATATCGTAGGGCTTAGCCTTGCGGTAGATCTTCTTGTACTCGCCATTGAAGGGAGTGAAGCCCGTACGGCGAATCTGCTTGGCTACCATATCGCCCGTAAGCGAGACAATACCAATATCGTGGCCCGGTGATGCCTCAACGGCAACAATATCGCCACGCTTGAGCTGCAGATTATTCACATTACGATAATACGAGCGGCGCGTATTCTTAAAGCGCACCTCGAAGATATCGGTCGGCACATTGTCGGGATACTCATCCAGCCAAGCCGTCTCGTGCAGTTTATAACAACCCTCAACAGGCTCTACGCGCAGCTCATCGCCGCAATCACACAACGTAAATCCTCGTCCGGGTTCGGGTATATGTTTTTTAGAACAGTTGTCCATAGATGCAAAATTTTCGTAAAGATAAGAATTTTTTTTTAATTTTCAGCGGTCTGAGCGCCTCTTATCTCGAGTCGTCGAACATTACGCCTTACGCGCAGGATAGTGAGCAACGCGCAGGTTGACAATCCGACGATAAATCCCATAATGAGTCCTACGGCACCAAAGCCGCAATCGAAGGCCAGAAAATAGCCCACAGGGATATTAACAACAACATACGACAGCACCACGATGGGCATAATAACCTTCACATCCTGCAAGCCGCGCAGAATACTGATCGATATGGCCTGCAAGCAGTCAGACACCTGAAACAGCGCGATAAAGATAAGCATCGTTGCCGTAAGTTCAATCGTAGGCTCAGAAGATGTAAACAGGCGCGGGATGTCGTAACGGAAGATGATGAACAGCACAGCCACGGTAACGTTCCACATAAGGCCCAGCATATACGCAGCGTTTACCGTACGGCGCAGCGAGGAGAACTCCCTGCGACCATAGATATGCGAGCAGAGGATTGTCGTTGCCGAGCCGATTGCCACCACAATCATAAACGTCACATTCATCATGTTGGTACCTATCTGGTAGGCACTTACGGCGTGAGCTCCAAATGCCAATACCAGCACTCCCGCCACCACAAAGGCACTCGCCTCCATAAGCATCTGGAATGCAATAGGTGTGCCGACCTTTAGAATCTGAAATACGGTGCGAAGCTGAAGCACAGAGCGCGAGAAAAGCCCCGAGGTGTACTCCTTGAAGCGAGGCGTCCAAAGGAAGTAGCCAACCAGCACAACAGCCTGCAACATACGCGCAATGAAGGTTGCATAGCCAGCACCCACGGCACCCATCTCGCTGAAGCCAAACTTACCAAAAATAAACACCCAATTAAGGAAGATATTTACCACATTGGCTATGATGACCGACACCATCGCAATGCGCGTATTTCCCAAGCCCTCAAGGAATTGCTTGACCGTACATACCAGCATTATTGGCACCATACTCCACACCACCGAGTCGTAGTAAGGCAACGCCATCTCGACCACCGCACCCACCGAATCATCGGCCGTACCCGTCATTACACCGCCCAACATAGCCAGCAGCGGGCGCATTGCACTCAACACGCCAACGGCCATTAGACCAATCACCAAAAACAAAGCCGCACCATTCTGCAACAGAGTCTTAACATGGCCACGTTCATCGCGCGCAAAATGCTCTCCGACCAGAGGCGTAAGGCCAAACGAGAGGCCCATTGCAGCAACAAAGACAATATAGAACAAGCTGGTCGCAAACGACACTGCGGCAAGCGGCGTAGGATCCTCTCCGCCATAGTGGCCGACCATAGCCGTATCGGCAAACTGAACGGCAATCTGGCCAATCTGCGACAGGATAACGGGCATTGCAAGTTGCAGATTTGCTTTATAATATGGTTTATATGTTGACAAAAGTTTCATAGCGACGGCAAAGATACAATTTTAGCGGCAATTTTACGTTACATATTACGGCAGCAGAGAGTGAAACAGCCCATTATGGAATATAAATCGTTTGCATTGTGCAAAAATGACCAATTATATGCCATACGATACACTAAATAGCCAATAAGTACACTACACTTTGTAATATTACTTAATATGACTAATTTTGTTGGCACATAAGTAAGAAATAATATTAAATTAAATACAAATGATACAATACATTGATTGGTTACCACAACTTGAATCGGTGAAAGATGTGATCGGCATCGAGAACCAGATTGCTCTTTTCACCTACTCCGAGATTGTAAAGAACATCACATCGGAGCAAGAGCAGAAGTATATACGCGAAATAATAGGTTCGCCCCATAAATTCGACTTCTTCGCAATGGTACATCACACCAAAGGCTCTATGCACTGCAGGGTCGATATGCAAGATTACGACCTTACCGAGCCCAACAACAGCATTAAGCTCGCGCCGGGTCAGATTGTCGAGGTTGTAAGCCTTAGCGATGATTTTGACGCAACGATGATGATTCTCTCGAAGCGTTTTGTAGAGGATCTGATGGTCTATCTGAATGGTCAGTTCTCGTTCCGCTCGCGCAGAGGTCTTGAGCTAATCGAGCATCTCACGCCCGAGGACATGACTATGGAGCAGCACTTCCTGAAGGGCGTAAAGCACATCCTTTCGAACAAGGATAACCCATACCGCCTGAAGGTGTTACAGCACGCCATAATGGCAATTTTCTACTCGTCGGAGAAGATTCGCAACATAACCGACAGCGACTCTTCACGCTCGAATGCCGACGTACTGGCAAAGGAGTTTATTAACTTGGTGCAGGAGCATTTCCGCGAGGAGCGTCAGTTGCAGTTCTATGCCGACAAGCTCTGCATCACACCACGTTATCTGTCGCGCGTTGTAAAGGAGGCAACAGGCTCTTCAGCGGCCGAGTGGATCGAACGACACGTTGTGCTGGAGGCTCGTGCGCTGCTTAAGTCAACAAATATGACCATCCAACAGATTAGCAACTACCTGAACTTCCCGTCGCAGACCTTCTTCGGCAAATACTTCAAACGCCGAATGGGTATCTCGCCAAAGGAGTACCGCCGTGTAGGGTAAAAGAAAAAAAACAGACAGCTTCGATGATGCTGTCTGTTTTTGTTTCGAGGATTATTCTCCTACTTTGCAAACTTATACTCGGCAACCGAAATATCGGCACTCTTAAAGTCGCGGTAGAGGATCTTGATTCCGAAATAGTCGTTTGTAATATCCTTATTAATCATCTCGTCGGTCAAATAGAAGCTGATGATATTCTCGGCACTTGTGTGGGTTGAAGTATCCGCGCCTACGCTATGGTGTAACTCAAGATAGAGATAACCATCGTCGTTCTTGGGATAGCCCAATGCAAATGTACCCTTACGCTCGGGATTATATACCAGCTGGAAATCGTGCTTGTCGGTCATCGATGCGCCACCGCAACGATAGATATACTGGATATTGAGGAAACGATCGCGCGCATAAGAGATACCGCCCGAATAGTAAGGCAACTCCACGCCTGCTGTATATTTTTCGATAATATCGTCGGTAATACCCATCTTTACGGGTACGGTCTTCAACTCCACAAGCTGCGAAACGTTAATCGTATGGTCAAATCCCAACATAGGCTGCGTAGCTACATCTGTATAGGCAACCAAAGCACGAGCCTCGCCCTTAAAGTAGGCACTCTTCGACACGGTAAGGTCAGAGCCGTTCTCGATAAATGCTCGCTTATTGTCATCAAAAATAGCATACATACCCGACAATGCGTCACCATCGACGATGCTCACAACTGCTGTATTCATTGGCTCATAGTCCGAATCGCTGCTCCAGCAAGATACGCCCATTACCATCGCAGTAGCGGCCATTGCCATAACACTAAAAAATCTTTTCATATTCATCCTTTCTTCTTAAATAATTATACTCTACAAATTCGAACGCAAAGATATGCAAAATATTATTGCACAACGCCTCGCCGTAGCTTTTTTTCGCATATTTTTCATCCCCAAGGGCTGAAGTTTGGAGTTTTCGGCCAATAATGTTATCTTTGTAGAGTATGAAGAATATTGTTTTTGATTTAGGACGTGTGGTTTTTGCACACAACCCATCACGCACGACGGCCGAGCGCAAACGTTTCTTCTCCTATGTCGGAGAGTCGCCGATGCCACAATTCTGGGTGGACTACGACCGTGGCACGTCGTCGTTGGAGAAGGTGTCGGAGGAGTTGGCTGCCTATCGCGGCGTAGAAGTAGAGTATGCCCGCACAATGATCGAGCAATCTATCGAGTGGCAGGAGCCTATTGCCCCCACCGAGGCACTTATCCACGAGCTTAAGGCGGCGGGGTACCGACTTTATGTGCTGTCGAATATGTCGCGTGAATTTATTGCCTACCTGCGTCGTCAGGATGTATATTCCTACTTCGATGGCGATGTTATCTCGTGTGAGGAACATGTTGTAAAGCCTATGCCCGAGATTTATGATATTTTAGTCGAGCGATTCGACCTTGATGTTAGCCAAACGATGTTTATCGACGACCGCATAGAGAATGTCGAGGCGGCCCAGCGTCGCGGCATCACGCCATTCCATTTCGATAAAGAGGACTACGAAGGCAGTTGTCAGCGTCTGCGCGAGATATTGCTTAAATAGCGGGAGGTGTCACTGTCAATATACGAAAAGGGGGTGTTCCATAAGTTTGGGACACCCTCTTATCATACTGCGATGCTTGCGGGGAAGATTAGAACTTATACTCCACCACACGAGCCTTTCCACCCTCGCGGTAGAAGATTTTTATTCCTTTATACTCGCTGCTTATATGGCGGCCAATCATCAAGTCGTCCAAATAGAAGCTCATTAGCAACTCCTTATACTTTTGGCCATTAACATCGCTACCCGCATCGTGATACAACTCAAGGTATAGATAACCATCGTCATTTGCAGGATATGACTCTGCAAAATAACCTGTCTTGTCGGAATTATATACCAAGCGGAACTTATGCTCGTCATCGAAGAATGAATCTACACTTTTATAAAAGAGTTGCAGATTGACATAGCGGTCACGAGTGTAGGTGATATTGTTGCTACTAACCGAAATCTCGTCTTTATACTCATCGGCAATATTTGCTGGCAATCGCGTGTCGGCAAGCTGAATATCAACCGGATACAAAGCCTCGATCTCGACCTTGCCATCAAATATCAAATCGTTTACCGCCTCCGACGTATAGTATATCCAAGCGCGAGCCTCACCGGTTGCCTGATCGGGGAAGTATGCGTCGGCCGGAATCTGATTGACAAGTTCATTACCCTTAGTGATCAGGCCTGCCTGACCATTATCGAATATAACATACTCACCGAGTGAACTGTCACCAGTAACAATACTTGCAAGCGCAGTCGATACAACTTTCTCAGATCTACTTCCAAAGCAAGATTTAGCCATAAGAGCTACCGCCAACATCACCGCGCAAATACCAAAAACTCTCTTCATATCTACAATTATTATATTCCAACGGCAAAGATACACAAAATATTGATTTTTACCCAGCATGTGATTGTCTTATATATATAAAACAATGTATCCGCCTTGGAGCTCACAATGCTACTTCGCCCCTAATATAGGGGAGATGTCACGTACGTGACAGAGGGGTATAACTATTACCGTCGCGCCAGCTATTATTGCTGACATTTCCGCCATAATGCTTCAAGAAACGGTCGTTACGACCGTCATACCCCCTCCCCTTCGGGGACTCCCCCTATCTTAAGGGGAGAGTTTTCCTATA
>JAGBIR010000134.1 GCA_017934845.1 Alistipes sp.
ATAACTACTTCTTTGTGAAGATCGAGGCTGTTGGTGAGTCTGCTCCTATCTATCCTTCTGCTGCTGAGATGAATGAGACAGATCGTTACGATGTAGTTGATGGTAAGAAGGTTTCAAATGTAGTTAAGCTTGGTAAGCTTTGCAAGACCAACGAGGTAGTAATTATTGAGCATGAGGGTATCTTTGTACGTGTTGAGTTGCATGACAACGGTGAGACTTCATCATTTGTTCAGGTAGGTATCAACAACGAGATTAAGACTCAGCACACTTATGGTGTAGAGAAGGCTGAGTACAAGGTTACTTTGACTATTCCTTCTGAGGATCGCTTCGCTTATGGTGACTATGAGTTGACTCAGGAGTTCGATGTTATGGATTGCTGTCCTGACTATGGTTACAATAGCTATTACAATCAGGAGAATGCTCCTATTATCTCAGTTCTTAATGATAAGGTTGCTGCTGATGTTGCTGCTACTGGTGTAGAGAATACATTTATCGTTAAGGGTCACATTGTTGACGGTGACTGGAAGGTTCAGGAGTTGTTCAGTGAGGCATTCGATATCGTTAATAACGAGATGATCTTTGAGTACTGGCATAAGTGGGATTTCGCGAAAAAGTCTCATATCACAAACGTTGTTGAGCTTGGCTATAGCTGGGTTGACGATCACTATGTATCTGATATTAAGGAGAATGGTAAGCGAGTTAAGCATTGGGCTGGTGATGCAGCTAAGCCATCTACAGCTTATGCTAACATGATTACTCCTGTTAATCCTCACACAACAAATAACGATCAGCATCTCTTCGTTGATAACGAGTTCATTACTGTAGATCAGTATCTTGTAATGGAGGCTACTATGACAAAGAACTGGTACATCAAGACTATGAACTTGACTCAGTGGTTGGTTAACGGTGAGCATTGCGGTCAGACTTACAACGTAGTATTCTATAATCCGTTCTACGCTGTGGTTAATAAAGAGCCTATCAAGATCTATGGTAACACACCTGATTACGAGGCTGTTCAGAACCGCTTGCATCAGTATCCTACTGCACAGATGGTAACTATCAAGGATATCTATGATGACTTGACATTGGCTACTGCTGATAAGTCGGCTGTCTTCACAGTACTTGAGAACAACTATGGTGTTGATCAGGGTGAGGTAGTTTACGTTGAGTTCGCTTGGGATGAGCGCTACGAGGCTCTTAAGGCTAAGGCTATTGATGATGCTGGTCTTAAGGATATCGAGGAGAAGTTGACTTTGGATGCTTCTACTGGTGTTATTACTTGGAATAACAACGGTTCAGCTTTGTCAGGTAACTACGAGGTCGGTGTAGTAGCTAAGATCGCTGTTAAGCGTCCTGAGGCTGGTTTGGAGAATCTCTGTGAGTTCGTAATTCCTACAGATATCGAGGTTCTTCTTGCAGCTGAGCGTTACCCTATTCAGTAAGCACAATCTCATTACAGTTTTCTATACAGAAGGGGTAATTCCCTAGGTTGAATTACCCTGCAATCAGGAAGACGGTCCAAGAGACCGTCCTCTTTTTTTGTCTTCGTGGTCGTTGTATCGAGCTTACCTTAATACAAATGTGTTTTGCTGATAAGTTGTGCTTTCGATGTTCTTTTTAATCGCCACGATGTTCTATTCGGTCTTATTTTGCAGTTTATTATTTTATAATACGAATAAATACTATAAATATTTGTATTTATAGTTATTAATTCGTAATTTTGAGTACAAAACAATCTAACAACAATATTTATGACAGAAATGAACACTTTGGAGCAGGTGGCACAACCGACTATTGTTAAGTATGTTGAGTCTGCTCGTGCTGGTATCCAGCTTTTGAAGCTATCGCGTTGCGCGATTGGCTATGTTGTGCGTGGCGAGAAACATATCTACTATGGCGATACGCATTATGTGATTTCTCGTGGCGAGATATTCTATCTTGGCGTTGGTAACCATTATGTCGAGGATCTGCCCGAGGATGGTCGTCCTTTCGAGCAGATTGTGGTTTACTACTCTCCTATGTTGCTGCAGCGTATCTTGATGCACTTGAGTATGACCTATTCGTTGAACATCACCAACTCTCACACGTGCGACACTTGTCGTAAGATGAACCATATCTCACTCGCAGCCGATCCATCGATTCGCAGTTTCTTTACTCACGCAGCGACCTACTTGCAGGATGATAATTTTATGCACGACGAGACTGCCGAGAACATCAAGATGACTGAGCTGGTCTATTTGATTGTTTCTCAGGCTGATGGATGTCTAAAGAGTAAGGTGTTGAGTAATGTCGATACGGCACACGACAATTTCGAGCAGGTGATTTATGCTCATATTTTCTGTGACGTATCTATCGAGCAACTTGCGTCGATGACCAATCGCTCGCTCACGTCGTTTAAGAAGGAGTTCAAGCGTCATTTTATGCTGCCGCCTCATCGTTGGTTCATTCATCAGCGATTGATGCAGTCGCGCTTGCTGCTAATCTCCACCAAGAAGTCAATTTCGGAGATTGGAAACGAGTGTGCCTTCCCCAATACTTCCCATTTTATAAAACTTTTCAAAAAGGAGTATGGCACCACACCTGCCATCTATCGTTCATCGCATTGCACAAAATCACTCGCTATGCCGCTTAATGCCAACGCAGATATGGATATGTCCGAGCCGGAAATGGTTGAATATGTCGCTTTGTAGTGTTGTGGATGTTTAAAATATTTTAAAAAATGAGACGCCTCGAACTGCAAAATATCTTAAAAAGATGCCTTTAATTTTGCTAATGAGAAAAAATGTGCTATCTTTGTTATAGCAATGTGGGGCAACCCACTATTCTCATTAACCTAACTAACCTAACTCCGGTGGTGGATGTTCCGCAACATTTCACCACTTTTTTTATATCCGTAGGTGTAGGGTGCTGTTAGAATGGGTAGCCGACACCGAAGTTGAGTGCCATATTTTTCCAGCGGAAGTCGCTTATCCATCGTTCGCCGACGGGTCGGTTGGGGTTGTGGAGCTGAATACCCCAGTCGAGTCGCAGGATGACGAATGTGATGTCGAGACGTAGGCCGAGGCCTGTGTTGAAGCCCAATTGCTTGTAGAATTTGTTGAAATGGAAGATGCCGTCGGCAGGGACTTCCTCCTTGTCGCGTCCCAAATACCATACGTTACCCACGTCGATGAACGTTGCGCCGTGGAACATGTCCCAAATCGGGAAGCGGAACTCGAGGTTTCCCTCCAATCGGATGTCTCCCATCTGTACGGGGTAGGGCGTATCCTGCGCAGGCGTGTTGCCCGGGCCGAGTGTTCGAGGAGTCCAGCCGCGCATACTATTGCTACCGCCGACGTAGAACAGACGGTCGAACGGTAGGGCGGTTGAGTTGCCGTAGGGAATGCCGCAGCCGGCAAAAATACGTCCTGCAATGGCGGTTTTCTCGCCCAAAACAATCTTGCGGCTGAGGTTGATGTCGCCACGCACATATTGCGAGTAGCGCACGCCGAGAATCTCGTAGTGACCATCCGGCGTTTTGTGCGAAAAACCTTTCTCGATGAGATTCAGCAGGTTGCCGGCCGACTCGAAGTTGATGCGCAACAATGTCGCATTACCACCTACGTTTTTATTTTGATTGTTGTAGGTGTATGATGCCGACAGACCGACGATGGCCTGCGTGCGGTAACTCTGACGCAGATATTCGTTCTGAAGTGAGTTGAAGAACTCCTCGTCTATGTAGCTTACGTTGATCCAGTTAAGGTCTATCGGGCGGAACTGATAGTTGTAGCGACCATTGAGGCTGCGCCACGAGTAGGTCCACGTTGCGCGCGAGAGGTCGCGACGATAGTAGGGGCGATCCTGATAGTTGAACGTCAGCTCGACCTTCGTTCTGGGCATATTCACGTTGCGCGACGATATGCGGAACGGTGCCACGAAGCGGGGGAATGAGAGTCCAACGGCGAATCCCAATTCGTTGGCCTTGCGTTTTGCTGTGTGCGGAGCCTTCATATACTCGTAGCCGAACGTAACTGATGCGTTGAGTGTCTCGACGCCACGGAAGAGGTTGCGGTTCTGGTAGCCAAGCGTTGCGGCCAAGCCGTAGAAGCTCGAAGTGGTGCTACCCTCCAGCTCAACGTTTAGGCTCTGCTTTAGAGATGGCGCGCCGAGGATGTAACACCTTAATAATCCTTCGTTTATGTTCTCGAATCGCTTGGGCGTGTAAGCCTCGCCACTATCGCCCGCATAATGCACCACCAGCGTATCTTCCTCGCCACGAGGCAGCTCCTCGAAGGCTATGCGCGTACTCTTGAAGTATCCGAGCGACATTATCTCGTTGTAGGTGCGGTTAACCAGCGAGGCGTTGTAGGTCGTGTTGGGCGTAAGCGGAATAGCGGCGTGAAGCACCGAGGGACGAACGCGGGGCTTGCCGTTGCTGATTATATTCAGACCACGGTAGTAGGTCGTGTCGTTCATTATGCGGTTATGCTCGGTGCGCGCCAGGGCGGGATTGTAGTCCGGCACAACGTTTATCTCGGCTATACGGAATATGCGGTTGTTGTCGAGTACAGCGCGGCCCTGTTCGTCATAGCCGGTGATGTTGCGCTTTACAATCATTCTTATGCCTACCGTGCGGTTGCCGGCGAGCGTATCAACGCGATACTCGATGTTGTTGACCGAGAAATTGAAATATCCTCTATCATTCAGGCGCGAAGTGATGCGCTCGCGCTCCTTCTCCAGAACGGTGATGTCGAATACGTCGCCACGACGAATGAGCGACGAGGCGGTGTCGGCCTCGATAATAGGGGCAATGAGCTTGTCGTGGAACGAATAGGACATGCTCGTAATGATGTAAGGCTCACCCTGATGCGTGCGATAGGTGATGTAGGCGCGCTTGGGACGGCGCAACGTGTCGATTTCATACTCGACGCTCGACGAGTAGTAGCCGCGCGAGTCCATATATGTCTTTAGATTCTGCGCGCTCTTCTCTGTAAGCGGCATATCGAGCAGGATAGGCTCTTCGCCCACTTTTCGCTTGAGGTTGTTCCACCAATTATCCTTCTCGGGGTCGGCCAAGTTGTAGGCCCACACATAGAAATTCGTACCGAGGAAGTGCTTGTTGGGCGTCTGTCTGACATACTGCTCGAGCGTCAAGGCGTCGATGCGCTCCTTGCGTGGAACGCTCTGGTCGGCCTCGATCTTTACCTTCTGCAACAAGTATTCGCCCTCGGAGAGTTTGCGCGTGACGCTACACGCCGAGCAGAGTATGCCCAGCAACAAAATCATCATCAAACGTATAGCTCTCGCCTGTCGCATTATTCTACGTACCTCCTATTTGCCCGTAACCTTTGGCTTGGCTCGCAATTCCGATGCCGAGACGCAGTTCGCAAGGGCATATTTATCCCTCAAATTTAATAATATTTCCCGCGACCTCCAAATCATTTTTCTATCAAGGGCCGAGAAAGCTGCGCTGAAGAGTAATTCCTTACGAAAATTAGTCGCCCATTGCGGAAAAATCGTTAAATTTACACCACTAAAAAATCTATGCTTATGAAAGAGAGTTTTGTTATGGCGGGAGGTACGTCGCTCCACGTTGCCGATTCGCAGAGGGGTGATAAGTGCGTGCTATTGTTGCATGGCTATCTCGAGTCGCTCTATGTGTGGGACGATTTTCTGCCGTTGCTAACGCCTAAGACGCGAGTGATTACGGTCGATATCCCCGGCCACGGTATTACCGATGCGGTTGCCGAGGTTCACTCGATGGAACTTATGGCCGATGTGCTGCGCGAGATGCTCGATGCGATGGGCGTTGAGCGCGTGACGATAGTTGGTCACTCGATGGGTGGTTACGTTGCGTTGGCTTTTTGTGAGAAGTATCCCGAGCGATTGGATGGCTTGGTGCTGCTCTCTTCGACACCTAATGCCGATACCGAGCAGAAGGCGGAGAATCGTCGTCGGGAGATTGAACTGGTGCGTGCCGGAAAGAAGGATATGTTGGCAAAGGTTGCTCCCGAGGCGGGTTTTGCGGTGCAGAACCGTAAGCGTATGAGGGATTATATCGAGGATCTTACCGAGCAGGTATATATGACCGACGAGGATGGTATCGTGGCACTGTTAGAGGGTATGATCATGCGCAAGGATCAGAATGAGATGTTGCGTCAGTCGGCTGTGCGTCAGCTGTTTATCCTCGGAAAGCTCGATAACTATATCTCGGTAGAGGCTGCCGAAGCATTTATAGAGAAGAATCCGCAGGCAAAGGTTGTGTGGCTGGAGAATTCGGGTCACATGGGCTTTATAGAGGAGCCGCAGGCGTGTGCCGATGCTCTGCTCGGCTTTGTGCTGGGGGAGTAGCGCGACAATTTAATAAATAAGGTGCGGTCGCTTAGCGATTACCGCGCAGGCTGCCAAAGGCGTAGAGTAGGCCGACGATGGCAACTGCAAATATGGCTATACGGGCGTTGCGCAGCGTGACCATAAGCAGCAGGTAGGTAAGTCCCAGTCCGATGACCATCGTCGAGAGCGAGAATCCTTCCCACTGGCGGAACTTGCGCTCACGCGAATCAATTCCACGCGGTGAGATAGAGAACTCTATCTTGCCGCGCTCTTTTTTGCTCTTTCCGCTAAAGTTAACCGATGCCAACATACGTCTCGAGGCCGGAGCATCGGCATCGTAGAGTGTGTGCGAGCCCATAGGAGCATCCTCGTTCCAGAAGCCCGCCTGCATAATCCAGCCCTTGCTGTTGCGGGGTGTGCGGGTGTAGATGCCGTAGCCTTGGCGGCGGCCGTCGGCATCAAGCTCGCCGATGTAGTAGCCCTCGTCGTACTCCTTAAGTTGCAGTTGCGATTTGCGTTCAGCCACGTCGCATAGGTTGCCCGCAAGTCGCTCACGCCACTCCTGTGCTATGCCTTTGCCCCATTGTGCTATGCGTCGGTCGATTAGCTGTTGATACCAATCTATCTCTTCTATCGCCTTGTCGCGTGTCATATGGCTCTTCACTTATTGAATAAGGGCCGCCGACAATTAAGTGGGCAGCCCTGATAATCTGTTTGTAAATAGTTAGCGATTACTGTGCGGGTGTTGCAGCTACCTCCTTGATGCCCAACTTCTCGCGTACCGCAGGACCGAGGTCAACAACGGTAGTCTCGTCGAAATATACCAATGCGCCATTAGCAACATCATAAACGAATGTATAGCCGCCAGCCTTTGCTACCTCGCTAATAGCGTTTGCAGCCTTCTGCTGAATAGGAGTAAACAACTCAATCTGCTTTCTATAGAGGTCCTGCTGTGCCATCTGATCGAGCTCACCAAGACGTGTACGAATATCGGTCAACTCCTTCTCCTTAATCTGCTTTACAGAGTCGCTCATTGTAGCAGCATTCTTCTGATACTCCTGCAACTTTGTGTTAAATTCAACCTGAATACTCTCTAATTGAGCCTGCAATTCATTATCAAGTTCCTGAAGCTGAGTCTGTGCCTCCTTGGTCTCAGCCATGTTAGCGATGATCTCCTGAGAGTTAATGCGACCAAACTTCTGTGCAAAAAGTGATGAAGAGAACATCACCATAACAACCGCAAGGGTTAGTTTCAATACGTTTTTCATAATTTTTTATTAGTGTGTAGTTTGTTATATTGTCGTTATTTTGTTCTGAGTAGTGCAATCACAGCCTCAGTGTGGTCGGCCGTTGCAGAGTAGTAGAGCATGGTTGCATTCTGTGCGCTGTCGATAATCATATCGATACCTTTACTTTTGGCATACTCCTCGATTGCGGCAAAAACCTTCTGCTGGATGGGCTGAATAAGCTCCAAACGCTTTTTCATCAACTCACCGTCGGTGCCGAAAATCGACTCCTGATACTCGGTGGCCTCCTGCTCCATCTTCAGAATTTTCTCCTCGTTGGCCTGCTGCAACGACTGCGAGAGTGACGCCTTGCGCTGCATATAGGTGTTGTATAGGTTCTCAACCTCTTCGAATTTTGCGTCAACCTGCTTCTGATACTGTTCGGCCATCTGGTCGAGTTTGGTGATGGCCTCGTTGTATGCTGCAATAGACTTAAATACCTTCTCGCTGTTTACTACGGCATAATTCTGCGCCGAAGCGGCTGTAAAGCTCAACATAAGAGCCAAAGCTAAAATCAATCGTTTCATAAGCAAAGCCTTTTAGTTGTCGTAAATACAAATATACACAATTATTTTCAAAAATCTCGCCACGCTTTAGAAAGTCTGTCCCATAGTGAAGTGGAACTGGCTTCCGCTGCGACGTGACTCGCCCATCGGTGGATCGAATCCCCAACCCCAGTCAAGGCCGAGCTGACCTACGACGGGAAGAGAGATTCTTACGCCCAAACCTGCCGAACGCTTAATCTTAAAGGGCGAGAACTCCTTCCAAGAGTTAAATCCGCTACCTCCCTCCAAGAATCCGAGTACGAAGATCTGTGACGATGGCTTTAATATAACGGGATAACGAAGCTCCAAAGTATATTTATTGTAAGCCATTGAATAATTACTTCCAACAGGATCCAACGCACCATCGTCGTAACCACGCAAACCGATGATATCGACACCATAGATTGTATAACCGCTCATACCGTCACCACCAATCTCAAAACGCTGGAACGGCGAGAGTTTATGCTTGTTGTAGTGACCGAGGAATCCCATCTCGGCACTCGCCATAAGGACAAGGTTATTGTTGCGTGTAAGTGCCTGGAACCAACGTGCCTTCAACTCCCAGCGGTGGTACTCAATCAATTTGTAACGGATGTGGTCGGGCATCTGCTCGTCGCTATAATCGCGACCATCCCAAGCCGAGTAGGGAGGTGTCAGTGTAAGTACTGCCGAGAACTCCGAACCGCTACGAGGGTAGATAGGCTGATCGATAGTCGAACGCGAGAAGGCAACCTTAAACGAAACCTCGTTCGCCACACCATCCTTCATGATGAAGTAGTCCCAGTTGTTCAACGCATAGCGGCGGTACTGCGCCTCCATATAGAGCGTAAAGTTGGGATCGGGCCACTTCAATCGCTTACCCAAACCGGCAGCAATACCAAACGTACGGAAGTACATCGTAGCCGACTGCCAGATATAGTAGGCGTCGTTCTGCTCCGACCAGTGAGTCGAAATGGTAAGTGAGTTTGGCTTACGGCCACCAACCCACGGATCGGTGAAGCTTGCCGAGATAGCCTTATAATATGTACCGTTGGTCTGACCCGCAATTGAGAGCTTCTGATTCTGTCCCATAGGGTAGGGCAGCCACTTATCCTTCTTGAAGAAGTTGCGTGTCGAGATATTGTTCAGTGTAATACCTACCGAACCTACGAATGAGCCTGAACCCCAACCTCCGGCGATGTTAAACTGGTCGCTGGCCTGCTCGGTGAGCGGGAAGCTGATGTTAACCAGCTCGTCGGTAATAGGCTGCACGTCGGGCTGCAACTGCTCGGCATCGAAGTGTCCCATACCCATCAACTGGCGCAGTGTGTACATCAACAGTGAACGGTCGTAGAGCATACCCGGGGAGATAGCCATCTCGCGGCGGATAACCTCGTCGTTTACGCGGATGTTACCCGAAATGCCGACCTCGTTGATTGTAAAGGGCTTACCCTCGAAGATGCGAATCTCCATATCGATTGAGTCCTTTGCAACAACAATCTCCGTAGGATCGATCTGCGACATCAAATAACCATTATTCTGATAGAGGCTCGATACCGACATCTGCTCGGGATCCATCTCGCGGCCTACACCCAGACGCTTGTGCATCGACTTCTTGTCGTAGGTGTCACCCTTCTTGACGCTGAATAGGTGGTTCAGCTGATCGGTCTCGTAAACCGAGTTACCAACCCAACGTACGTCGCGGATATAGAACTTGTTGCCCTCGTCAACCTTGATGTGGATACCAATCTTGTTGTCGCCCATATCATAAATCGAGTCCGAGAGAACAGTCGCGTTACGGAAACCGCGCGAGTTGTAGAAGTCAATCAACAGATTCTTATCCTCCTTGAACTCATCCTCCTTATATTTGTTGCCACGGAAGAAGTTGATAGACTTCTGGTGAGTCTTTTTGAAGGTCTTGCGCAGACGCTTGTCGTCGAATTCATTGTTACCCTCAAACGAAATCAGGCCAATCTTAACCTTGGGGTTACGGTTAATCTGGAACGTTACGTTAACCATATTCTCAATCAACGTATCATTCTCGATAAGTGTCTTAACCTCCACATTGCGGAAGCCCTTGTCAACAAAGTGCTGCTTGATAAGCTTCTCGTTCTTGTCGATAACGTAATCCGAAAGCTCGGTACCCTGCTTGAGTTTGAGCTGATCGGCCAAATCCTTCTGCTTTGACTTGCCGATACCCTCACCCGTAAAGTACCAGTGGTGAACGCGCGGACGCTCCTTCAGGAAGATCTCCAAATCGATGCTGTCGCCCTCGATTGCCGCGCCAATCTTTACATCCGAGAAGTAACGCAGACTCCACAAACGAGTCGTAGCACTCGAGATAAACGAGCTGGGCAGATAGATAGAGTCGCCCGGAATCAGACCTGCGGCAGCGCGCAAATGGTTCTTATCCAGATACTCCACGCCGTTAATATTTACCTCGCGGATATAATACAATTTTGGACTCTCCGAAGGGTTCATCATCGGGGCATCTTTCTCGAACATCATACGTTTTACCTCTTCGCGTCGCTTTCTCTCGGCCTCTTTTGCCTGAGCCGTAGTGTCAGCCTTGATGCTTTCGGTTTTTTCGTCCAAAGTGTTCTGAGCAGCCGACGGCCATGCAGCAAAGAGCAGCATAAGCGTCGCCAAACAAAGTATCTTACTTAAGTATCTCATCTATTTTGAATAAATTTCTCATTTACTTTTTTACCAAGCCGTAGCGTCTATCCCTCTGAGCATAGACCTGCATAGCCTCATTGAAGGCATCGCGGTCGAAGTCGGGCCACAGCACATCGCTAAAGTATAGCTCGGCATACGAGGCTTGCCACATCAAAAAGTTGCTCAATCGACACTCCCCGCTGGTGCGGATAATAAGGTCGGGGTCGGGCATCGATGCGGTGTAGAGTGCCTGCGAGATAGTCTTCTCGTCAATCTCCGATGCTTGCAACTCTCCTCGCTCAATCTTGCCGGCTATCGTTTTAACGGCAGTGGTTATCTCGCTACGCGACGAGTAGTTCAGTGCCAGCACGAAGGTCATCGTAGTGCCTGCAGCTGTCATACTCTCAATGTTGTCGATGGCCTGCTTCACCTCTGCCGAAAAACGTTCGCGGTCGCCAATGACTACCACTCTGATTCCGTTCTCGCAGAGCTGTTGTGCCTCCATCTCTACACCTTTGCAAATAAGTCCCATCAAGGCCTCTACCTCCTCGCGGGGACGTCCCCAGTTTTCGGTCGAGAAGGCATAGACGGTAAGGTACTTAATGCCATATTCGGCGGCGTAGCGTACCACACGGCGCAGAGCTTCCATACCGGCGATGTGGCCCTCGCTACGCTCCTTGCCGCGTTGCTGCGCCCATCTCCCATTGCCGTCCATAATGATGGCAAGATGTTGTGGTATTTTCTTTTCTGCGCTCATATAACCCGCAAATGTAGGTAATTTTAGTGGGAAAATAAAGTTTTTCCCCGTTTTTATACATAAAAGCGACTTCTCGACACCGTTTCTTGCTCTGTTTCGGTGCCTAAAGTCATAATTTTACTACATTTTTACTCTTTTTTGTGATGCGTAAGGCTCGGCTATACGCGGTTGCGAATGTCGGTGTCCCACATCATTTTACTATGTAACGTTTCGTAAAATGATATATTGTGTGGCAGAACCAATAAAATTGACTCCTCGGCGCGACGAATCGTAATTTTCTCGCCCTCGCCTATGCGGTAGGTGCGATGGTCGATCGATAGCATAGCCTCGCCGTGGCGTGCCGTAATGTCGAGCTCAACCTCGGCCGAGTCGGGAACAACAACGGGGCGCATACCAAAGTTGTGGGGCGCGAGTGGAGTGATGAGGAAACAACGGCACTCGGGGGCTACGATAGGGCCTCCTGCGCTGAGTGAGTAAGCTGTTGAGCCGGTAGGAGTTGAGATGATTACGCCGTCGCCATTGTATTGTGCCACGCGCTGACCGTTAACCTGCGTTACGATGTTGAGCATCGTAGCCTCCAGACGCTGCGCCGCCACCTCGTTCAGGGCCGTTACCCTTCCGCCCGCTTGGCGGATACCCTCCACGGCAAGCATCGTACGTTGCTCGGTACGCAGACGGTTGTTGGCAACATCGTCGAAGAACTGCTCAACATCGTCGCGTGTAGCCGAAGTGAGGAAACCAAGATGGCCGAAATTTATACCCGCAACGGGGATGGCGCGATTTTTCAGATGGTGTATTCCCTCCAGCAGCGTACCATCGCCACCACAACACACCATCATTGCCTCCTCGGCCTGGCAATCAATCTCCTCGTCGTAGATATTCTGCTCGGCAATGGAGTACGAAGTGAGGGCCTCGACAATGGAGGCAAACTCGCGATTTATGGCGTATTGAAAGCCGTAACGCTCGATGAGCGAGAACAATCGCTCTATGTTGTCGGCAGTATGTTGTATCTGCGGACGGGAAAAAAGTAAGATTTTCATCTTCTCCTCGAAAAAAATAAGTAACTTTACGTCGTCAATAGTACGTTTTATGGTCGGCGGTCCGTTTTTAGGGGGCTTCGTCCGAGGCTAAAACGCTATTAATTGACAAATTATGATGCAAATATAGGTATTTTTATGACAAAGTTAAGTGTAAACATAAATAAGATTGCCGTACTGCGCAACTCGCGAGGTGGCAATGTGCCAAATGTATTGCAGGCGGCGCTCGATATCGAGCGTTTCGGAGGTGAGGGAATCACCGTTCATCCACGTCCCGATGCGCGTCATATCCGTTATTCGGATGTACGCGATTTGAAGGCTGCAATCTCGACCGAACTCAACATCGAGGGTAACCCTATCCCAAGTTTTGTCGATCTGGTGCTGGAGGTGCGTCCCGCGCAGGTGACACTCGTTCCCGATGCCGAGGACGCTATTACGTCGAATGCCGGCTGGGACACTATCCGCAATGCCAAGTTCTTGACCGATATGTGCGCCCGCTTTAACGATGCGGGAATCCGTACTTCAATCTTTGTCGATCCTGTTGTCGAGATGGTTGAGGGTGCCAAGCAGTGCGGTGCGCAGCGCGTCGAACTCTATACCGAAGCCTATGCTGCGGGTTATAAGGCCGACCGCGAAGCTGCCATTGCTCCTTATGTCGAGGCGGCCGAGGCGGCACGACGTGTAGGTCTGGGCCTGAATGGCGGTCACGACTTGAGTCTTGAGAATCTGGCCTACTTTGCCGAGCGCATACCTTGGTGTGACGAAGTATCTATCGGTCACGCACTTATAGCCGATGCGCTCTATCTTGGCCTTGAAAATACCGTACAACTCTATCGCCGTTGTCTGGCACGATAAATTGGCGATAATAGCTATAAACTGCAAAGGTAATGGAGCAGAATAAAGCACTTTCAAACCCTGTTTTCCGTAAGATTTCGGCAATTGTCGATCGCTTGGGTGTCGAGGCGTATGTGGTTGGCGGCTATGTCCGCGACTACTATCTGCGTCGCCCATCGACCGATATCGATGTCGTGGTTGTGGGTAGCGGTATCGAGGTTGCCGAGGCTCTGGGACGCGAGGTCAAGGGTAAGGTGTCGGTCTTTAAGACCTTCGGAACAGCAATGGTGCGTGCTGGAGGTACCGAGGTCGAGTTTGTCGGAGCGCGCAAGGAGTCTTATACTCACGATTCGCGTAAACCTACCGTCGAGCCCGGAACGCTGGAGGATGATCAGCGTCGTCGCGACTTTACAATCAACGCTATGGCGTGGTGTCTGAATGGCAATCGCTTTGGCGAGTTGGTCGATCCGTTCGAGGGTATGTACGACTTGGAGGATTGCATTATCCGCACGCCGTGCGACCCCGATATAACCTTCTCGGACGACCCGCTCAGAATGATGCGAGCCGTTCGATTTGCTACGCAGCTGGGCTTCGATATCGATGAGGAGACGTTCGATGCCATTGTGCGCAACAAGGAGCGAATAAAAATCGTGTCGAAGGAGCGTATCATCGTGGAGTTGAATAAGATAGTGCTTTCGCCTGTGCCGTCAATCGGCTTTGATTTATTGCACCTGACGGGCCTTTTGGAGTTGATTTTCCCCGAGATGGAACGCCTCTGCGGAGTGGAGCGAGTGGGCAACCACGCCCATAAGGATAACTTCCGCCATACGCTCAAGGTGCTGGATAATGTGGCACGCAAGAGCGATGATTTGTGGCTTCGCTGGGCAGCCGTTCTGCATGATATTGCAAAGCCGCTTACGAAGGCTTATGACAAGAAAATAGGTTGGACATTCCACCAGCACGAGGTGCTTGGCTCAAAGATGGTGCGCGAGATTTTCCGCCGTATGAAGTTGCCGCTGGGCGAGCCGATGAAGTTTGTCCAGAAGATGGTCTATCTGCATCTGCGACCCATAATTTTGTCGGAGGATATGGTGACCGATTCGGCTGTTCGTCGTCTGCTGTTCGAGGCGGGCGATGATGTTGAGGCACTTATGACGTTGTGCGAGGCCGATATTACGTCGGGCATCGATGCCAAGGTGAAGCGTTATCTTGCCAATTTCGAGCTGGTGCGTCGTAAGATGAAGGATCTGGAGGAGCGTGACAGGGTGCGAAATTTCCAACCCCCCATTACGGGCGATATTATTATGAAATGTTATGACCTTCAGCCTTGTAACATAATTGGCGAGATGAAGGAGGTGATAAAAAATGCTATTCTTGACGGCGAAATTCGCAACGACTACGACGAGGCCTATGCCCTTATGGAGAGGCTGGCTTCGGAGCGCGGTTTAACAAAAGTGTGCGACGTGGCCCGTCCCGAGTAGTTTTTTAAGATATATTTCAATCGTTCGGCTTGTTTCTTGCGTTTGCAATCAGAAACAACCGTTATGAAAAACCATTCTAAAAATCTTATTTCACGCGTGCAGGAGTCTGTAAAGAGGGCTTTTGCACGCGTGCAACCTTTTGTGCTGCTGGTCTCGTGCGTAGGCATATTTATTGCCTATGTGATGGGGATGTATGCTATCGGCTCGTTCCATCGTGCATCGCGCTGGATGGGCGCATTGCTGGCCTGTACGTCGGTCGTTATGGTGTTGCAGGCTGGCTCGTTTCGCGATGCGTTGCGGCCGGCGTGGATGCGTATGGTCGGCACGTTTATAGGTGCCGCGATTGGCTATGCCTATCTGCGAATGTTCCATTACTCGATGGGCGGAATGTTGCTTTCGGTCTTTCTGCTCGAGATGCTATGTATGATGCTCGGCATATATGCCAAGAGCCGCATTGCGACAATTACGCTTATCATCATCCTGCTAATTTCGCAGATGGAACCGAATATCGATCCGCTGACTAACTGTGCGTTACGCTTCTTCGAGTCGGCCGTGGGCGTTGGCGTTGGAGTCGGTGTGCTGGGCTCTATCGAGTGGTGGAATAATCTGCGTGGACGACTTCATAAAGCGCATTGATGAGGGTTGCTCCAGCTCGCACTCATCGAGTAGTGTCATATTGGAAAAGACTTCGGCTGTCGGGGCATCGGCAGCAACCTTGCCGCGATTCAAAACAATGGTGCGCTCACATAACTCATCAATCAAGTCCATATCGTGGGTGGCAATAAGCATCGTGTGGCGAAATTGCCTGAGAAGAGCTATTATTTGCCGCCGCGAGCGCGGGTCAAGACCTACGGTCGGCTCATCCAGCACAAGAATCGAAGGTGTCATTGCCAATACGGTCGCAATGGCTACGCGCTTCTTCTCACCGCCCGATAGCGAGTGAGGCTCGCGCTCGCGCAGATGCAGGGCATCGACCTCCGAAAGTGATTTCTCGACGCGGCGAGTGACCTCCTCGCGTGTTAGTCCCATTGCCGCAGGGCCGAAGGCTACATCTTCCTCGACCGAAGGCATAAATAGCTGATTGTCGGAGTCTTGAAACACCATGCCGACCGATTGGCGTATGATGGCTTCGGTCTTGTCGGTAAGCAAAATCCCTCCCACATCTATGCTCCCGCGCGTGGGTTGCAATAGCCCGTTAATGTGGAGCAGAAGGGTAGATTTACCCGCCCCGTTAGCCCCTGCCAGAGCGACGTGCTGACCATGCTCTATGCGAAACGATATGCCGCGCAGAACATCGTCGCCACCCTTGTAGGCGAAGTGCAGGTCGTAAAGTTGCAGATAGTGGTGCATTGCAGAGTCTAAAATATTCGTTCGCTAAGGTGTAAGATTCTAATCAGAATCAGCGTCGTGGAGCATAAAATTGTGTAGAGTGTGTCGCGTCGTTGCCATCTATCTTGATAATGGAGCGCGATGGCTGGCATACTACTCTCAAAACCGCGTGCCGCCATCGCATAGCCTATAGCCTCGCCACGTTTTACGCTGCGTAAGAGCAACTCGCCGACGAGCATTGCCCAAAGTCGAAGTGGATAACTCTGTCGCCCGAAACTGCGTGCATCGCGCGCTCGTCGCATCTGCAGGGCCTGATCGATAATCAAGCGAATGTAGCGCATCGTAAGGAATATCTGCGAGGCAAAAAGTGAGGGCATACCGAGCCGCTGCAAGGCGCGTACGCTTTGATAGGTGCCTGTCGAGCCAATCCAAACCATTACGGCTTGCACCGACAACACTCCGCGCAGGATTATTGACACAAGCGAAATCCATCCGCGCGTTATGACCAGCTCGCCGACCAAAAACATCGGCACGCGGTCGTAAAAAATGTTTGGCAGGGCAATGAGTGCTGCAAAAGGCGCAACGAGAAGCGAATTTCGCACCATCGCCGCGTAATTCATCCCACCCATGCGAGCCGCAAGCAGAGGATAAATCGTAAAGAGCATCAGCTCCGAGAGCCGGTCTATTGGCATCGAGAGCATCGTGCAGAGAAAGACGATGGTAACAATCGCTTTGGCTCGCGCATCAATCTGCTTCAGGGAAGAGCGTCTGCGTGCTGTGCGCTCCACCTCGTCCAATGCGTAGAGGGCCTGCATCAATCGGTCGGCCATCGTCTGTGTCGTGGATGAAATAGGTAGGTTGCGAGGAATACCACAAGAATAATCGCACCGCTACCCAATATTCCTGCGAGCGAGGTGTTGTAGTCGGGCATAAGGGCCGTCTGCTCAACTATATCGGCAGCTGCGGCGTGGTATCGCGTGTCGGGCGTGGTCAGTGCCTCGCCATTGCTGACCTGCTCGATAGACCACTCCAAACCATCGGGTTTTGACGATGCGAGCCACGAAAATGATGCTCCTATTATCAGCGCGGCGATGGCAAACAGCGTAAGTACGCGCCCTGTGTTGTGGTGCCTGCGTGGCGAGGTGATATTATCGACAATCAAATCGGGGCGATAGCGTCTGACGACAAGCAATACGGCCGCAGTGGCTATGCCCTCGCCAATGCCGACAGCCAGATGAATCGCAACCATATAAACGAGGAATTGCCGCATAGGAAGCATCGTTACGCCCGAGAGCGTCGTCTCTAATGTGACGGCAACGGCACCGAATACCAAAGCGACAACCGAGGTCGTGATGGAGAGAATCGTAATACGTTTTACGGTGGCGTTGGGCATCATCATATTGCGGAAGATGATGGGGTAGGCGACCAGACACGATATGGCGGCCATATTTATTATGTTGCAACCCAAAGCCAGAAAACCTCCGTCGGCAAATACCAGACACTGAATGAGCAGTACGCCCGAGAGTGTAAGAAACCCGGCCCACGGCCCGAGCATTGCAGCCAGGAGTACTCCTCCGACCAGATGCCCGCTTGAACCTGTGCCGGGGATGGTAAAGTTAATCATCTGAGAGGCAAAGACAAATGCACCCATAATACCCATCAAGGGCAGAAGCGTATGTTTGTGGTGTAGGCTCTCCTCTGCCGAGCGTTGGCCTACGCGACGGATAGCGACAGCGATAAGTGAAAGTGCTACGGCTCCAGTGACGGCGGCCACCGCAGGCGAGATCAAAGCGTCGGACATGTGCATGGCTTAAAAGTTTTATTGGTTACGTTTTCTCTTTGGTGCAAGGTGGGGTTTATGCTCCACATCCCACGTCGAGTGGTCGATGTCGGTCTGATAGTCTAATCTTACGCGAGGCAGCAGAAAGAGCCACGTTGCTATGCAGAACGGAGCGGTGAGCGTAGGTATGCCGAGCGGCTCGACGACAATGTTCATCGCGGCCTGGACAAATACCGTGACTACAATTCCCATCAACGCCCAGAGTGCCGACCGCCAATTTGTCTGATAGAATACCGTTGCAAGGGCTATGGCCGAAAGTACAGGGCTGAAACTATACATTCCCGCGCTAATATCACTCCCCGCAGCACGAAAAGCTACGGCAATCAACAACGCAACTATTGAGCCAATGGCGGCCCATAGAGCTGCCCAGCGGTTGCTGATCGCAAGGCCCGCCAGAATAAGTACTCCCGCCTCCCACGAATTGATTAAAAAGACCTGCGCCACGCCCTTTAGCCAATACTCCAGTAGCCGAAGCGGAGTGATGGTATCAAGGGCCGTAATGTCTGCCGGAAGCATAGGCTCGGTAAGGTGTTCGACAGGTATTCCCTGCATAGCGCGTGCTGCCAAGAGGAATATCCATGTGCAAAATACAAACGGAAAGGTAAACGAATTGACCTTCCACGGTGCCATCACGTTGTTCATTGCCGAACGTACCCACGTTGTCATTGCGGCACAAATTATCAGCGCGATCCACATGCCGGTCGTAGTGCCTAAAAATGTTGTGAATGCGCAACCAACCAATATGCCGTTGAAGCCCCAAAGCCCCTGCTCGCCATCGCTTTTCGTAAGTCGTAGGATGTGGCCCGTGACGGTCGATGCCGTTAGGCCGAGCAGTGCTCCCCACGCCACCATCGAGCTGCCTTCGCGTAGCGAGCCCCAAAATATGGCGCACATAAAGAGCAGTCCGGTCCAGACGTTGTTCTGGAACATCACCTGACCCGCACCGCGCAATATCTCATCGATTATGCTTCGTGTGGTTTGCGACGAAATCTCTTTTTCCAATGTGTCAATACTCTCCATAAAATTATCTTTTGAAACGTTATCGCCAAGCAAAATCTGGGCGCAGGATATGTCCCTTTACGCGCATCCTTACGGCCGAGGAGAAGGCTCGGATAAGTTGTTTTACCTCGCCGCTATCTCTCCCCAATATCTTGTACTGCAAGCCGCACGCCGAGTGCAGGCGCGTAATGCCTGCTGCCAACCCTCGCTCGGGGCAGTAGAAGGCCTCGGTCGAGGAGTAGATGTCGTCGGCTATGGCCTTTGGCGTGAGCAGAATGACGTTGGCAAAAATCTCAAAACCGCCCATTGCGCCAACGCCCTCGGGTGAGTGCATAGGTGGCTGGATGATATACTTCTCGCGAAACAGTAACTCCCCATTCTCGCGTTCGGCACGTGTCGAGAGCGATAAAATGTCGAATTGAAAACGCTCCCCGAGGCCGAAATGTCGTCGGCCGGCGAGGTATGTCTCGGCATAAATCAGCGTAGCCGACTCTTCGACAATGAGCCGCGTGTCCGAAATGTAACGAGCGTGCCGACAGGGGATTATCGGCTCGGGCAGGTACTCCAGGTAGCTATCCGCCTCAAGGCGTATTGTCTGACGCATCGAGGAGTAGTTGTAGCGCATCTCGGCAAGTTTAGTGGCAGCACCCGTCGAGAGGTGTACCGAACTGCCGCGACGCAGTGTTACAATCTGCTCGTAGCGGTCGCCATCGACGTTTGGCCCTCCCGACGAGAGGATATAGACGCACGCCATATCGGGCAGCTCCTCGTCGAAATAGAGGGCCTGTTGAACGATGAGTGGCGCACGACGCTCCCAATCGCGCAGGATGGTCCGCCCATCGGCATCTCGCTCAAAGCCGAGCCGCAGGAATCCCTTTTTGCCGTGGCTTCCCGCAGGCGCACCTCGCGACGAGGCTATGTAGCGTTGCATCTCGTGCGGAAACTCCGCTATGCTATCCCAACCCTTTAACATCCTCCAATGGGTAATGAACGTTATCGAACAGAGCCTTGTGGCGAATCATATCGACCAGCGAGTCGATGCCTTGCCCCGTCATGCAGTTTGTGAAGATGAAGGGCTTGCCATCGCGCATCGCCTCAGAATCGCGTCGCATAACCTCCAGATCGGCGTGAACGTATGGTGCTAAATCGGTTTTGTTTATCACCAAAATGTCGGAGTGCGAAATTCCCGGGCCATCTTTTCGCGGTATCTTATCGCCCGCAGCGACATCAATCACATAGATGAAGAAATCGACCAGCGCAGGGCTGAACGTCAGCGTCAGATTGTCGCCTCCCGACTCGATAAGTACCACATCGGCATCGGGGAATCGGGCCTCCATCTCCTCGACAGCCGCCAGATTCATCGAGGGGTCCTCCCTGACGGCGGTATGCGGGCAAGCACCCGTTTCGACACCAATGATACGATCCTCGACGAGTATGCCCTTCAGCATTTTGCGAACGTGCTGGGCATCTTCGGTCGTTACGACATCGTTTGTGATTATCAGAGCGCGATGCCCGAGCTCGATTAGCCGAGGTGTTATGGCCTCGATTATGGCGGTTTTGCCCGATCCTACAGGCCCGCCAATTCCTATTCTGCAAGTGTTTGTCATAGGGTAATTAGTTCATAAACAGTCGTTTTGAGCCTTTCTCGTGGAGCGATGCCATAATGTCATATTGCGGCGCAAAGCTATTCATCTGCTCGATGTCGAGCTGCGCGGCTTCGGCATATAGCGCCTCGATTAGTGGGCCTAACTTAAAGAGTATCAGCTGCGTAGTTAGGTGTGTGGTGCGTGTGGAGCGCAAGGCTGCACCAAGCACAATGCTTGCTGCACCATAGCACACCGAACTATAGAGGGCTTCGCGCGGGATGTGGCATAGAGCAGCCACAATGCCGAGCGAAACGGCAAAAGTACCTGCCGTGCGGGCATGGCTTATGTCGTCGTGCCAGTCGTCGAGCAACTCATGTCGTAGCATTGGAACCATTATCTCGGTGAGTTTTAACCCCATACGTTGCGTCATTCGCCGCGCCTCGTCACCTGCCTTGCTGCAAAATAGCAGCTTGTCGGCCGTCGCTATAGCTTCGTAACGATTGTCGATGGTGGCTTGCAGGGCCACGAGTGCCGCCACGCCATCGGTGAATGCCGACGAGCGAACAATCTCGCGCGTGTAGGCCTCCAACGATGCCGAATCGTTTACAATATTTTGCTCGGAGGCACTCTCCAACGTGTTTGAAAAGGCGAACGCTCCAATCGGAAAGGCTGAGTCGGAGAGCTGCAGCAGATGAAAAATCGAGGCAATATCCATCGTGTGATTCATCGTGGTGTGGTGTGATGGTGCTGCTGTGTGGCCGAGTCGGTTGGCGAAGAGCCTCCCAGCAAGCTGCGCATCTCGTGCGGCGAGAGGTAGGGAATAATGTGCGATGCCGGCTGAAACGAGTAGCTTATGCCCTCGATGTGGTGGCTCTTCATCACACTCTCCATAACCTTGCGATCGACCGTAAGCGGAACGAATACCTTTCGATGCTTCACTACTGCCGGCCAATGCTGATTTCCGAGAGCGTGACCCAGATATACGGCCGAGCGAATAATCTCGTCGGTCGATGCCTGGGTAAGAGCCTCAAGGTCAATCTCCAGCACGTCGCGCAGCGCGAGCTTTATTACCGTCATCCGACCGCAGTCTGCATCATAATCCAATATGTCGCCATCCCTGAGCCGCGTGTTGCGACGTAGCGCGACGGCATACTCCTCGCCACTCTGGCTATGGGCAACAAAGCGACTCTTCTGTGCTGTCCATTGGTCTAAAACTATATGCTCGATGTCAGCAATCAAAGCCCTCTCGTGCCAAGGCGCATCGGCAATATTGCCCAAAATTTTGGTGTATATTTTCATACTATCCAAACCAATAGAGTTGAGCCAGCGGGAATCGCTCGGCAGGTTTTACATAGGCATGAACGTTGTTGACCATAACCTCGAAGGTCTCGGGGTTGATGTCGATGTGGGGCATGGCCGAGTTGCGCACCATATCATACTTCGATATCTGTCGCGTACGTTTTACGGGCAGCACCCTGCGGCACAAACCCAATCGCTGGCCGATACCTCGATCGACAGCCGCCTGCGATACGAACGATATGCAACTCTCAGCCAGCGCCTTGCCGTAAGCTCCGAACATAGGTCTATAGAGGCAGGGCTGTGGCGTAGGTAGCGAAGCGTTTGGATCGCCCATATTTGCCCAGCTTATTACGCCGCTCTTGATGACCATCTTTGGCTTTGCACCAAAGAATTGTGGCTCCCAGAGTACCAGATCGGCAACTTTGCCCTTCTCGACCGAGCCAATATAATCCGACATTCCGAACGTTATGGCGGGGTTGATGGTAATCTTTGCCAAGTAGCGCAATACGCGGAAGTTGTCATTCTCTGACGAATCTTCGTGCAGTCGGCCACAGGCATTTTTCATAAACGATGCCATCTGGAAGGTGCGCATAAATGACTCGCCAACGCGGCCCATGGCCTGCGAGTCGGACGATACCATCGAGAGCACTCCCAAGTCGTGCAATACGTTCTCGGCAGCTTGCGTCTCGGGGCGTACACGACTCTCGGCAAATGCTACGTCGGAGGGGATGTTGGGATTCAGATTGTGGCACACCATAATCATATCGAATAACTCGGCTTGCGAGTTTATGCCAAAGGGCAGCGTAGGATTGGTCGATGAGGGCAACACGAAGGGCATCGTGGCGACCTTCAGCAGGTCGGGAGCGTGACCTCCGCCCGCACCCTCGGTGTGGTAGGTGTGTATCGTACGACCGTCGATGGCGGCAATGGTATCTTCGACGTAGCCACCCTCGTTGAGTGTGTCGGTGTGGATGGCAACCTGCACGTCATATAGGTCGGCAACCTTCAGCGAGGTGCGCACAGCCGCAGGTGTCGAGCCCCAATCCTCGTGTACCTTCAGACCGCAAACGCCAGCCTCGATCTGCTCGGCGATAGGGGCCTTTGTCGAGCAGTTGCCCTTGCCCAGCAGACCTATATTTACGGGCAGAGCCTCGATGGATTTCAGTATGCGCTCTACATTCCAGCAACCCGGCGTTATGGTTGTGCCGTTGGTGCCGTCGCTTGGGCCTATGCCGCCGCCAACGAGCGTGGTTATGCCGTTGCTCAGTGCCGTGTAGGCCTGTTGGGGCGATACCAGATGGACGTGGCCATCGATGCCCGCAGCCGTTAAGATAAGATGCTCGCCCGAGATGGCGTCGGTAGCTGCGCCCGTAATCAATTCGGGATCGACATGCTCCATCGTGTCGGGATTTCCCGCCTTGCCAATGCCGGCAATATGACCATCCTTAATACCTACGTCGGCCTTTACAACGCCTAAAATCGGGTCAACGATTGTGACGTTGGTAATAACGACGTCGAGCGCACCCTCCGACGAGGTGATGGTGTTCGATAGCCCCATTCCGTCGCGCATGGTTTTTCCTCCGCCGTAAACCACCTCGTCGCCATAGTGACGCAGGTCGCGCTCGATCTCTATATATAAATCGGTGTCGCCCAATCGTATTTTATCGCCTACTGTTGGGCCAAAAAGATTGTTGTTCTCCGCTCTTGTTATGCTTGCCATATCTCGATTGTTAATGTTTTTCGTCGTGTGAATTATTGGTTGAGTGTGATGATTTGAAGCCTCGACGCAGCATCTTGTTGATAGCTTTTGCGCGCGTGGGCAGGTAGGTGGGCGAATCCTCATCGCCTGTATATCCGTTAACCAAGCCGTTGAAGCCTATTATACGCTGCTTGCCCGAGAAGGCAACCAGCTCGACCTGCTTCTCGTCGCCCGGCTCAAATCGTATGGCTGTCGTGGCTGGTATATTCAGATGATAGCCGAAGGCCGCTGCGCGGTCGAACTCCAAATAACGATTCACCTCGAAGAAGTGAAAGTGCGAGCCAACCTGAATAGGGCGGTCACCCGTGTTGCGAACCTTAATTTTCAGTGTTTTGCGGCCCACGTTGTACTCCAATGGCTTGTCGGCCGTCACAACGCCACCAACCTTTATTTTCTGTGGCGGAAAATATCCCGCCTCGGCCGGATAGAGCTTGCGTGCGGTGTTCTGCTCGGCACGTTTTTCGCGCATAAGCTCCTTTTTGATGCTCTCCTGATTTTGCGTCTTATCCATAAACGAACTATTTTATCGGGTGGTGAATACTAATCAGGCGCGAGCCATCGGTAAATACGGCTTCGACCTGCAACAGATCAATCATATCGGCAACGCCATCCATAACGTCATCCTTGCGCAGGAGTGAGGCGGCATTGCTCATAACCTCTTCAACGGTTTTACCCTCGCGCGCGCCCTCGATGGCTGCCGAGGTGATGTAGGCCACAGCTTCGGGGTGGTTGAGCTTAAGGCCTCGCTTCAGACGTCGCTCGGCTATCAGACCGAGGGTCATCAGCGTTAGTTTGTCGAGTTCTTTTGGTGTTAAATGCATAATAAAATTTTAATGTGATTATGCACCCTTCGAGGCAAATAGTATGCCACAAATTTGAGCGTCGCGCCATAGTGTGGCACTGAAATTGGAACTCAATCGGGAAACTAAAATTGCAAAAAGATGCTGAAATCGATGTTTATTGCCGGCTTGGGAGGATTTTTTGGTACGGCGTTGCGATACCTTACCGGTAGGTTGTGTCAGGCGATGGCCGTAACGATATTTCCGTGGGGAACGTTTGTAGTAAATATGGTAGGAAGTTTTCTTATCGGAATACTCTTTGCGCTGGCCGAGCGGGGTGGGGTAATATCGCCCGCGATGAATCTGTTGCTTATAACGGGTTTTTGTGGAGGACTCACAACCTTCTCGTCGTTTGCCAACGATATGTTTATGTTGTTGCAGCAGCGTCATTGGCTAATTTTTATACTCTATGCAACGGCTACGTTTGTGCTGGGCCTTGTGATGGTCTTACTCGGGCGGTGGGCCGTTAAAGTCTAATTGTGATGTGGTTATAAGCAGACTTTATAAGAGTATAAAAAATAACGATTAATTTGCTGTATGCAAATCGTTTGGTTGTACCTATCTTTGCATTAAAGAGAAAAAGAAACAATAAAAAA
>JAGBIR010000135.1 GCA_017934845.1 Alistipes sp.
ACAACTCCTTGAGGCAGGTGTACACTTTGGTCACCTCACAAGAAAATGGAATCCCGCCATGGCTCCCTACATCTTCATGGAGCGCAACGGTATCCACATCATCGACTTGTATAAAACAGTAGCAAAAATCGACGAGGCTGCAGCAGCCCTTAAGTCGATTGCAAAATCGGGCAAAAAAGTACTTTTTGTTGCTACTAAGAAACAGGCTAAACAAGTTATTGCCGACAAAGCCACTGCTATCAACATGCCCTATGTTATCGAGCGCTGGCCCGGTGGTATGCTCACCAACTTCCCCACAATCCGCAAGGCTGTGAAGAAGATGACCACTATCGACAAGATGACCAAAGACGGAACTTTCGACAACCTCTCAAAACGCGAAAAGCTCCAAATCACTCGCCAACGTGCAAAACTCGAGAAGACTCTCGGTAGCATCGCTGACTTGAACCGTCTTCCCGCTGCTTTGTTCGTAGTTGACGTTCTCAAAGAACACATCGCTGTTCGCGAGGCCAATCGTCTTGGTATCCCCGTATTTGCTATGGTAGATACTAACTCTGATCCTACTAACATCGACTTCGTAATCCCCGCTAACGACGATGCTTCTAAGTCTATCGAAGTTATCCTCGACGCACTTTGCGGTGCAATGGCCGAAGGTATCGAAGAGCGTAAGATCGAGAAACTCGACGAAACTCCCGCTGAGGAAGCAGCAGCACCCAAGCGTGAGCGCAAAGCTCGCATCTCTCGTCGCAAAGCTGACGAAGAGCCCGTAGCTGAGAAACCCGCAGCAAGCGAAGAATAATAATTCTCACAACAAAGAGCGAGCCTTTTCTCATAGCAAGGCCCGCTCTTTGTCTTTTAAGACTAAGTATTAACTACTAAATTATACAACTATGGCAGTAACAATGGCAGATATCAGCAAGCTCCGCTCACTCACCGGAGCCGGTATGATGGACTGCAAAAAAGCACTTCAAGAAGCTGACGGCGATATCGAAGCCGCAAAAGAAATAATCCGCAAAAAAGGTCAAGCCGTAGCCGCTAAACGCGAAGACCGCGAAGCATCGGAAGGTTGCGTTCTCGCTAAATCTAACGGTAACTACGCTGCTATCGTAGCCTTGAAATGCGAAACTGACTTCGTTGCCAACAACGAGTCATTCGTAGCCTTGACTAACCGCATCCTCAATGCAGTTATGGAAGCTAAGCCCAAAACTCGCGAAGAGGTTCTCGCTCTCACTATTGACGGTGTAGAGATTGCTACCCTCATCACCGACGAGATTGGTAAAACAGGTGAAAAAATGGAGCTCGGCGACTTCAACTTCATCGAGGCTGACTACACTACTGTATACAACCACCAAAACAAGAACCAACTCTGTACTATCGTAGGTCTTAACAAGGCTAATGAAGAGGCCGGCAAACGCATCGCTATGCAAATCGCAGCCATGAACCCCATCGCTATCGATGAGGATGGTGTTTCGGAAGATATCAAGAACGCCGAGATCGCGGTTGCTATCGAGAAAACTAAAGCCGAGCAAGTACAAAAGGCTGTTGAGGTTGCTTTGAAGAAAGCAGGCATCAATCCCGCTCACGTTGACTCAGAAGACCACATGGAGAGCAACATGGCTAAGGGTTGGATCACTGCCGAAGAGGTTGCTAAAGCTAAAGAAATCATCGCTACTGTATCGGCTGAGAAGGCCGCTAACCTCCCCGAGGCTATGATTCAAAACATCGCTAAGGGTCGTCTTGGCAAGTTCTTGAAAGAAGTATGCTTGCTCAACCAAGAGGATATCATGGAGGCTAAGAAGACTGTACGCGACGTACTCAAAGAGTTTGATGCCGACTTGAAAGTTGTTGCATTCAAACGCTTCACTCTCCGCGCTGAATAATCTATTCACACGATAGAAACAAAGAGGGTGTCTCTATTTTGGAGACATCCTCTTTTTTGCATTATAGATGCTACGACATAGGCTTCTATAAACAAAAAAGCCGGACTCGACATTGAAGCGAGCCCGGCTATATACGATATATTGTATCTTTTACTCTACTGTTACCGATTTGGCAAGATTACGGGGTTGGTCCACATTCTTACCCTTGCACACTGCAATATGATATGCCAAAAGTTGCAAAGGAATTGAGGCCAACAAGGGATAGAGGAAGTCGGCAGTCTCGGGCAGCTCGATTACATAATCGACCAACTTAGATATGGTATCATCACCTTTTACTACAACGGCAATAACACGACCTTGACGGGCCTTAATCTCTTGAATATTGCTCAACACCTTTTCATAAAGAGCCTTATTGGTAGCAACCACAACAACCGGCATCTCGGCGTCAATAAGAGCAATAGGGCCGTGTTTCATTTCGGCAGCAGGATAGCCCTCGGCATGAATATACGAGATTTCCTTCAACTTCAATGCACCCTCCAACGCCACAGGATAGTTGTATCCACGACCAAGGTAGATAAAGTTGTGAGCATAAGTAAATGTACGAGACAAAGATGCAATTGCATCGTTCTGCTCAAGCACCTCGCGAATCTTTTCAGGTATGCTCAGCAACTCTTGCAATGCAACCTGTAATTGCTCTTGCGAGATAGTATTACGTTCTTTAGCTATACAGAGAGCCAACATCGACAGCACTGTAACCTGTCCGGTAAAGGCTTTGGTTGAAGCAACACCAATCTCGGGACCTACGTGAATATACGAACCTGTGTGGGTATTGCGAGCGATAGACGAACCCACCGAGTTCACAATACCATATACAAAAGCACCCTTGCTTCGAGCCAACTCGATAGCAGCCAATGTATCGGCTGTTTCGCCCGATTGTGATATAGCGATTACCACATCATTTTCATCGATTACAGGATTGCTGTATCGGAATTCCGATGCGTAAGCAACCTCAACAGGTATACGGCAGAAGTTTTCGATAAGACTCTTTCCTATCAAACCTGCATGCCACGATGTTCCACAAGCTACAATTACAAAACGACGAGCACTTACCAATCGCTCACCATAATCTATAACCGACGAAATGCGAATATCGGTTCCTTCATTATTAATGCGACCTCGCATACAGTTAAGCAGACACTCGGGTTGCTCAAAAATCTCTTTAAGCATAAAGTGTTCATATCCACCCTTCTCTATCGCGCCAAGGTCGAGGTTTACCTCACTTACTTCATGACTTACCTCTTGACCTTGAATAGTCACAATATTCACGCCACTGTGACGGTTGATAACGGCAATTTCATTATCCTCGAGGTATATCATCTTCTTGGTATACTCTACCATAGGAGTAGCATCCGATGCAAGGAAGAACTCACCATCACCCAATCCAATAGCCAAGGGGCTTGCCTTACGGGCTGTAATTATTTCATCGGGATTATTCTTATCAAGCACCGCAATAGCATACGCACCGATAACTTGAGTAAGCGCACGTTGCACAGCCGACAAAAGGTCCGAATCATGTTTTATCTTATAGTACTCAATCAATTGCACGAGCACCTCGGTATCTGTTTCACTTTTAAAGGTATACCCCTTCTCTTTCAATCGCTCTTTAAGCGAAGCATAGTTTTCGATGATACCATTGTGTATCAACGACAAAGTACCTGATGATGAAAAATGCGGGTGGGCATTTTCGCGACAGGGTACACCGTGTGTTGCCCAACGTGTATGTGCAATACCTATAGTTCCACTGATATCCTTATCGGCCAAGAAAGACTCAAGATCATCCACTTTACCTTTAGCCTTGAACACATTAAGCTCTCCGGCGCTATTTATCATTGATACACCGGCACTATCATATCCGCGATACTCAAGTCGACGAAGACCCTTAAGAAGTATAGGACACGCTTGTTGATGTCCGATGTAACCTACTATTCCACACATAATACGGCAAATTAATATTAATGTATAAACTTATTGCAAGGGTATAAAAAGAGATTGGAAAACACAAGCAAAAGCCCGGAAACAAAAAAAACACCCACTCAATGTGGATGTTTTCCTGAAGTGGGCGTTGACGGATTCGAACCGCCGACCCTCTGCTTGTAAGGCAGATGCTCTAAACCAGCTGAGCTAAACGCCC
>JAGBIR010000014.1 GCA_017934845.1 Alistipes sp.
AGCCCACCGCGACGGCAGCAATGTTCGTTGGCAGTACGCCTTGCGGGTTGCAAGACCATGTATATCGACAATTAAGGGTTGCTCGTCCAATGTCGAGGGGTAGGTTGCTAGAGGCTGTGGGAGACTGCAGTCGTAGATAAATTATAGAGGCCCTGATGCACTTGAGGTTTCGATATTTAGCTATCGGGACTGAGTGTGGGGGGTACAGAACTCGGCTTATAGGCCTTGCTATAAATAAAGCCCGTACTATCCGTACGGGCTTTTTCTGCGTTTATGGGCTTGATGTTATTGCGGCATCTGTGCGCCGTAACCATCAATTACACCGTAAAGATCAAATGCCTTCATGTAAGGATAGCGGTTACCAAACATACTTACGCGAACGATCTCGGTACCTTGCTGATTCTGACCAAAAAGACGATTCAGCTGGTTTGCACCAGAGTTGCGGTCGTAGCTCTGTGCCTGCTGTATGTTGATGCCCAAATACCCCTTCAAATAGGCAGCGTCAATCGCAGCTGTGAACTTCTCGATATGCTCCTTGGGCATCTCCATATTGCCCTCATACTCGTTGAGCTGCTCTACATCCTCGAAACGTGAAGCATCAACAAACAACCACTTACCACCGCCCGATGGCAACATAATGTCGGCATTGCCATTGTGCATAGTGTTGAAGTTCATAAAGAACAGGTTGTTTGTAGCTGCGGTGAATCGTGCTGCCTCCTTCTGCGCATTGCTGTCGAGGAATACGCGCTCCAATGCTGCCATATTCGAGCAGCCGAGGATGTTGTTGTAAACCTTTGTGCTGATACCTGTATGGTAGCGGAAAGCAACGCCCTGACCATCCATAACCTTTGTGCGGCACCATGTGAAGAGTACCGTATTGTGGTGGAATTCCATAGAGCAGAGCGACTGGTCGGCCATCATACCTCTTACCTCGCAAGCTGTCATTCGGTTTGCGACAAATACGTTGTTATAGATGTTGAAGTGTCCGCCCTTGCAACCCATCGAGATAGCAAAGTCGTAACCGTTAACAAAAGTACAGTTGCGGATAGTAACGTGGCCCTGTACGTTTCTGCGCATCAAAGGAACGCTGAGTGGTGCACCGCCAATCATTGGTACTCCGCTGGGTGACTCATCAACGCATACGATACGGCCTGTTTCGCAACCTTCGGGTGCTGCTGCCACGGGGTTTGTAGGGTCGTATGCGCAGTAGCGGTTGTATTGACCCTTGTCGAAAGAGAATCCATCGATCAACACTACACCTTTCGCCTTGCCGGTTACGTTAATATCCATACTTGCGTGTGAGCCGCTTGTACCCAAATGACGCTCGTCGGGACGAATCCAAGTGATATACTTTATGGGGTTGCGATCGGTAAAATCGCTATTGTAACCGCCAATGATAGACATATATTTAGTCACCTCGATATATCCCTGATCCAGCGTGCCGAGGTAGTTACCCTCTGCTACGCGAATTTCAGAACCCTCGTCGGCTATGTTGATTGCCTTCTGTAGATCCTTAATCGCGGTCTGGGGCGTTGTACCGTCGTTACGGTTAGAGCCTGTTGCGGCATTTACATAATAGACCTTGCCTGATGAGAGGTCGGCCTGATATGCAGCCTCTTTTTCGGCTGCTTGTTTAGCCTCTTTTGCGTCTTGAGCCTTCTCTACTACGTTTGTGATACGTTGAGCATTGCCTTTTGCCTTTTGCACAAGTTTATTGAGCTGTGCCGATGCGGGTGTGATACCTCCAACGAGAAGCATCGCTACCATTGTCAGTGTGGTAAAGATTTTTCCGATTCTCATAATGGTTAGGTTTTAATGGTTTATAGTTGTTTGTGTCCTATTTGTTTTTGGGTAATCATTTGATAGCTTCATAATTGCCCCTTTTCACAAAATTAGCAAAAAATTCTAAAAAAACGCTACAAAAAGAACATTTTTATACATATATATCTGAAAGGTCTGAACTACTTGCAAAATATTGTGGACGATAATTGAGAAAATGTATCGATGTTATATAGGAAACGCAAAGGGAATATAGAATTTTCATTGAAGTAGGTGCTTCCATGCGTTACGGGGAGTGCATGTGCATATCCGTCATACCCCCTCCCCTTCGGGACTCCCCCTATCTTAAGGGGAGAGTTTTTCTGTACTACCAAATAAATATAGTGGATAATAAAATTTCGCCCCTAATGTAGGGGAGATGTCCGCAGGACAGAGGGGTATAACTATTCACGCCCTGCAAGCCCATGTCATTCCATGGAATGACACTGTAAACTAATTTTACTATATATAAAACAAGAGGGGATCGCGTCCGATCCCCTCTTATTTTTCGATTCACATCGAAAAATTAAGCATACTTGAATGTTGACTCATCCGATACGGTCAACTTCTTGCGTCCCTTTGCGCGACGCGCTGCCAATACCTTGCGGCCGTTAGCAGTTGCCATTCTCTGACGGAATCCGTGCTTGTTGATTCTCTTACGACGAGAAGGCTGATAAGTTCTTTTCATTGCCATAACGATATCGTTTTTTATGTTTGTGTCTAATGTTCCGCAAAAATACTCCTCTTGCGGAGTGCAAAGGTATAACCTTTTTTCTTATTAACCAAAATATTTTCAAACAAAAACACTTTTTTATTAGTGCTTTAGTTGCCCATAAGTAGCTGAAAAGGGCCTCCGAATGCTCTGTGGACGCGGTTTGACCATCTACATATCTTTGAATAAATCTACTTCGCCGCGCTCAACTTTGCCATACATTGCAGCCAATTCACCCACTACGGGCGATACCAGTTCGATGGTATCCTTTATTGCGTCGGCTCGTTTTGCATCACCCTTAATGCGGTAGAGCATAGCGGCATAGAGTGCGCGGAAGGCCAACTCTGTATCGGAGATATCCTCCTTCTTGACCATCGTGCGAAGTTGCGGCAGCTGCGGTGCAAGGCGTGCAAATGTAGCGCGATAATGCTCGCCAACGGGGTTGTGCATCAACTGAAGGTGCAGGTTATGCATATCGGCTATCAGGTGCAACGTATGCTCCAGATGGCCACTCTCCTCCTTGCCCTCCTTGCGAAGCAGATTAACAATATCCATATACCACAGCAGGTAGATGTGCTTCTGCTCCTCGTCAACCTGTCGCGGTGCAACCAACTGCGAGTATATAGCCTCGGGGCTGAACTGCAGGGCGCGCAGCAGATCTTCAATCTGCCACAGATAGAGTATGTATTCGGCGATATTCTCCTTTCGCTTGGCTTGTGCTATATCCATAATTCAAATATTTTTCGGTGCAATTTGATTAACAAAAGTAACTTTTTTAGTCGAGATTAGCAAAAGCAGGCTAAACACTGCTGTTACAAACCCCAATCTCGGACGTTTGCTACATCTTTTGGCGCGTTCGCAACGCCTGCAAAGAACTCCACTCCGGCAATGCGCTCCAGCTCCTCGACGCTCATCATCGATGCTACGGTCGGCTTACGTCCCGCTGCCGAGCGATGCCCTACGATAAATGCGGCACACTTCAAATCCTCGGCCTTGCAGTCGTAAACGCTACGGCCCGTGTTGCCTTTGCGCGTGCGGAGCAGCACCTTATAATATGCTGTTGGAACGGCAATCTTTTTACCATCGTTCTTGTTTGTTGTAGTTGTCGCTTTAATATTTGTGCCATCGCTATCGGTAAAGTCTTCGAACAGACATCCCGTTACGACGTACAACGTATCGGAACACATCTGACGAGCAGCAAATCGCTCCAGATTGTTCCACGCACCGTTCGAGGCATTGAACCCCTCCTGCGTTTGAGGTGCAATGTTGGTAGCGTAGAAGGTCTGCTGGTTGGCCTCCATCGACGAAGAGCGCTCGGCAGAGCCTAACAGATGACCGCGCGTGTACTCGCCAAATGAGCGGCGGAGCAGCGGCTGAATATCAATTGGCAGCGCGGGGTCGTAATCGAACGAGTCGCTACGTTTGGTATCGCCCTTGTATGATGAGTGGAGCGGATAGGCAACCCATACGGGGCAATGGTGTTTGCGGCTGAAGCATACCGAGTAGTTGCGTCGTGCCTCGCCTTTAATAATATGGTGTGCGTAATAGAGCTCCTTGTTGCGCTTCTCGGCCGGAAGCTCTGCCCACCCCTCGCGATAGAGATCATCGCGCGCGACGTTTGTCGGCAGGCTTTGCGGCTCGTTTTCCTCTTTTGCAGGCAGCGTAAGCCCGGCTTGCTCGGGCTGGCTGGCTGCTGTGTGCGAAGGCTGATTGGCGGTGTCTTGCGTGGTTAGCTCGATGGTGTCGGTTGCAGCCTGCTCCTCGCCGAAGAATCGCTCGGAGAGATACATCACGCCCAGCGCAATGAGAGCTATAATATATAGTATAATGCGGTTACCGCTCTTTCGGCGGGTGCGTCTGTGTCGCATCATAATGCGTGGTTACTCTTTGTTGTGAGAATCAATCCAGATTGTAACGGGGCCATCGTTTACCAGCTCGACCTGCATATCGGCACCAAACTCGCCCGTTGCAACCTTTTTGCCCAAAGCCTGCTCGACCGAGGCTACAAACTGCTCGTACATAGGGCGCGAAACAGCCTCGGGAGCCGAGCGGATGTATGATGGGCGATTACCCTTCTTTGTCGAGGCAAAGAGTGTAAATTGGCTAACGACCATAATCTCGCCCTCGGTCTGCTGCACGTCGAGGTTCATTACGCCATTCTCGTCGTCGAAGATGCGCAGGCGCAATAGCTTTCCCGTAAGCCAGTCGATATCCTCTTTCGTGTCGCTATTCTCGATACCGACCAAAACCAATAATCCTTTATCTATATGCGAATGTTCGCGACCTTCGCTACTCACCGAGGCGCGTTTTACGCGTTGAATTAGTAATCTCATTTCGATTTACATATTTTCAAAAAATGCCCACAAATTATCCCCCTTGGGTACGGGTGCTGTAATGCTTACAGGCTCTTTACGTACGGGGTGAAGGAACTCCACTCTACGCGAGTGCAGCGATATGCCGCCATCGGGATTCGAACGCTTTGCTCCATACTTTAGATCGCCCTTAATCGGACAGCCGATTTTTGATAGCTGGGCGCGAATCTGATGGTGTCGGCCCGTAAGCAACTCAACCTCCACGAGCGAGTAGCGTGTCGAACCGCCAATCATCTGATAATTCAAAACAGCCTTCTTGCCATCGGCTTTGGGTTTGTCGTAGGCGCGCGAACGATTAGTCTTGCCGTCGCGAACGATGTAGTGCGTAAGCGTTCCCTCCTCGGGGTTGGGCGGAGTCTCTACTATTGCCCAATAGCGTTTGTGAATCTCGCCATTGCGAATCATCTCGTTAAGGCGTGTAAGAGCCTTCGAGGTCTTGGCAAAGACCACCGCGCCGCTTACGGGCCTGTCGATGCGATGCACCACGCCCAAAAATACATCGCCGGGCTTGTGGTCGCGCACCTTAATCATAGCCTTAATCTCGTTCTCGAGTGCATCGTCGGTCTCGCGGTCGGGCTGCACCAAATCGCCACAACGCTTATTTACGACAATCAGGTGGTTATCTTCGTATAGTATATCGTCGGGTTTGAACATCTTTTCGTTATAGTTTGAATGTAAAGGGTAACAACAACTCGGCAGAATCTACAGCCGTAGCCGTACCTCCTCCCCACATAATTATGCGCATTGGCGAGGCCTGCCGACGCTCGACGTCGATAATCGTCTGGCGACAGTTGCCGCACGGATAGCACTCCCGCTCCGAGGGGTCGGATGCTATTGCCAAAGCCTCGATAGGGTCGTCGGCGTAGTTTGCCTGATAGAAAAACAGCAACGAACGCTCGGCACAAATACCCGATGGGAATACCTCGCTCTCGCTATTGGCTCCGCTTACGATGCGACCGCTCTTGAGGCGTGCTGCTGCACCGACGTGAAAATGCGAATATGGCGCATAGGCACCTTTTGTTGCTGCTATTGCCGCCCGGGTAAGCTCTTGGTCGGCTATAGGCATTGCCTCCATCGACTCATAGTGGTCGTAGCTGATGTTGAGTTCCTTTTTCATAGTGAGACTTTTTGTATTCTATATACAAAAATAGTTACAAATCGATAATAAAACAACTCTCGCTGCGAAAATTGACCTAAAAAGGCAGATGTTCTGGTAAATATAAAATTGTTTTGTGTAACTTTGTCGCAATTATAAAGTGTTGGAATTTAGTTATGGCAAGAAAAAACAGACATAATTATCCTCTTATCGAGGCTTTGGAGATTACAACTTTGGCTGCCGAGGGTAAGGCTATGGGACGCTACAACGAGCAGGTGGTGTTTGTGCCGATGACCGTGCCGGGCGATGTTGTCGATGTGCAGATTCGCAATAAGCGCCGCCGCTTTATGGAGGGCGTGGTGGTGAACTATGTGAAGCGTTCACCTCTGCGCGAGGAGCCGTTTTGCCCCCATTTTGGCGTGTGTGGCGGCTGTAAGTGGCAGAATCTGCCATACAGCGAGCAGCTGCGCTTCAAGACCGATCAGGTGCGCGACCAGCTAACGCGCATAGGTAAGGTCGAGCTGCCCGAGATAAAACCCTGTTTAGGCTCAAAGAAAACACAGTTCTATCGCAATAAGTTGGAGTTTACCTTTGCAGATAAGCGTTGGCTGACATACGAGGAGATAGCTGCGGGTGGCGATATCGAGCGTCAGCCTGCTTTGGGCTTCCATATCCCCAACTGCTTCGACAAGGTGCTGGATATCGATGTCTGCTATTTGCAGGCCGAGCCGTCGAACTCAATCCGTATGGCAATCAAGCAGTTCTGCATCGAGCAGGGTTACTCGTTCCATAATTGCCGTGAACATCAGGGCCTTATGCGTAACATTATAATCCGCACAGCCTCTACGGGCGAGGTTATGGTCATCGTGGTATTTAACGAGGATGCGCGCGAGGCAATTACTGCCGTAATGGAGATGCTTAAGGAGCGTTTCCCGCAGATTTCGTCGCTGTTCTATGTCGTCAATACCAAGTGGAACGACTCGGTGGGCGATTTGGAGCATATATGCTATGCTGGCAAAGACCATATCTTGGAGCAGATGGAGGGTTTGCAGTTTAAGGTAGGCCCAAAATCGTTCTACCAGACCAACTCCGAGCAGGCGTATGAACTCTATAAAGTAGCCCGTGATTTTGCCGATTTGAAGGGCGACGAGGTACTTTACGACCTCTATACCGGTACGGGAACTATCGCCAACTTCTGCGCACGTCGTGCTAAAAAGGTTGTCGGCGTTGAGTATGTCCCCGAGGCTATCGAGGATGCAAAGATAAACTCGGCAATCAACGGCATCGAGAATACCTCGTTCTATGCGGGCGATATGAAGGATGTGCTGTCGGATAAGTTTGTCGAGCAGAACGGCAAGCCCGACGTGATTATCCTCGACCCGCCCCGTGCAGGAGTGGATGAGCGCGTAATTGAGGTTATCCTGCGTGCTGCGCCCGAGCGAATCGTATATGTAAGCTGCAACCCCGCAACGCAGGCGCGCGACTTGGCCCTGATGGACTCGATGTATAAGGTTGTGGCAGTGCAGCCCGTCGATATGTTCCCACATACGCACCATGTCGAGAATGTTGTGAAACTTGTTCGCCGATAGGCATACTATTTGAGCCGCGTTGCTCGTTAGTATAATGAAACAGAAAATTTTACGACTATGAAACGCTACTTTATCGTGTTGGTGGCATTGTTCCTTGCAATGTCATTGTCGCTTGGCACAGCGCAGGCGCAACTTGTTGATAAGACTCCTTATGTATCAGTAAATGGCTACTCGGAGATAAAAGTGTCGCCCGACGAGATATTTCTCTCGATCACACTCGACGAGAGTGATACAAAGGGCAAAGTGTCGCTCGAGGAGCAGCGCAAGAGTATGTTTCAGGCGTTGAAGCGACTGAAGATTGATGTCGAGAAGCAACTCAAGGTGGTCGATATGTCGAGCGACTATTTCCGTCGCAAGTCATCGCTTGCAACAACAAAATATGAACTGAAGGTTGGCTCTGCCGCCGAGGCTCGCGATGTGTTTGAGGCTCTCGATGCGGTGAAGATTTCAAACGTAAATGTCGTGCGCGCACAATGCTCGAAGATGGAGGAGTATCGCGCCGAGGCCCGCAAGTCGGCAATCCGCGATGCCAAAGCGAAGGCGACGGAGCTTGCCGAGGCTATTGGCCAGAGCATAGGCCCTTGCTTCGAGATAAACGACTATACCACTCCACGCAATGATGGCGTATTCTATATACGCGGTTTGGCCGCCAAAGCAACCAACGACGCCATCGCCGAGGAGGCTTATGTTGAGCCGGATGTGGAGTTTAAGCAGATTACGATTACTTATAACGTATCAGCCAAGTTTGAGCTGCATTGGAAGTAGTCTTTCTAATTGAGCTAAATTGTTTTGGGCGGAATCTTTTCCGCCTTTTTTATTCCAAAAATCCTCACATACGCTTGGTATGCTGCGGTTTCTGCGGCTTCAAAAGTCGAAAAATCTTCTTGCCCAAAATCAATTTTTCCTCTTGGAATTTTAGGAAATGTAGTCTTTCTAATTGAGCTAAATTGTTTTAGGCGGAATCTTTTCCGCCTTTTTTTGTTGAGAGTTTTTTGTTGTGGTCATTCGCCGAGAAGATAGGCCTTGTAAAACAGCCGTTACAACTGCAAATTAGCCTTGTATTTATAGTGTATCACGTCGCATTTTTGTATTTTGGAAATTGAATTTTGAATTCCCAAGTTATTTCTTCTGTTTATTGCGTTTGCGTGAGTCTTTTTTTATTGTTAACTTTGACAGATTAAAATGTAATAACTTTGAATTATGAATATAGCACGTCTTGTTTTTAACCCTTTGCAGGAGAATACCTATGTTGTGTGGGATGCTACACTTCAGGCAATTATTATCGATGCCGGCAACTCGTCGGAGCGTGAAAATACTATGCTCGAGAATTTTATCGCCGAGCGCGGTTTGACCGTAGTGGCAGCCGTTAATACCCACGGTCACTTCGACCATCTGTTGGGTGCCGAGTTCGTACGTAGCCGCTATGGAGTACCTTTCGTTATGTCGTCGAAGGATGAATTCCTGTTGCGCGGAGCATCGACAAGTGCCGAACTCTTTGGTGTGCGCGCTGGCGATATGCCCGAGTTGGATGTCGATTTGGATGGCCACGAGAGCTACACTTTTGGCGAGACCACGTTGCAGGTTATCTCAACGCCGGGCCACACGCCGGGCCACGTAGCGCTCTATGAGCCGCAGTCGAAGGTGCTGTTTACGGGCGACACGCTCTTCCGCGAGAGTATTGGTCGCACCGACCTCCCGGGCGGCGACTATTCGTGGATTATGCGCTCGATTATCGATAAGCTCCTGCCGCTGGGCGACGAGGTGAAGATCTACCCCGGCCACGGCGAGGAGAGCAACATAGGTCACGAGTCGATGTACAACCCCTTCATCGTTGAGGTCCTGAATCAGGAGGTAAATTACAAGAATTAATATGAGAAATCTTCTTCTAACCCTAGTCGTATTATTTGTCGGAGCGGTTGCGCAGGCACAGACCATGACGCCCGAGCAGGCTAATACCCGAGTGGCGGAGTTGCTTAATAGGGCTGACTACGTCACTTTGGCTAAGGAGTTGCCTGCCGTGCGAGAGATGGTGGTAAAGCCTCTATTGGCACTTGCGGATGCGTTAGTAGCGCATTGTGAAGGCCGCTTTGAGGATAGTAATAGGGCTATTGAAGAGATTGGGCATTATGCCGAGGAGTTGGGTCATGGAACAGTCTTTGGGATGTCTAACTACGCAATGATTAACCATCTTTGCTTGGAGAATTATTCGCAAGGAGCGGAGGTCATCCGACAACTTTTAGAGGCTCTGCCTGCTACCGACCAGACCGAAGAGTCACGTCGAGGCCTAAGCTCTCTTTTGCGTTGGATGCAGGCCTTGGAAGGGCGAGAGAAGGTGGAGGTTGTACGACCGAAAAAGGATGTGGTAATTCCTGTCGAGTGTTGCTCAATAGGTCGTGGTGAGCACCTTATAGTAAAAGCCACAGTAAACGGCATAAGCGAAGATTTTATATTTGATACGGGTTGTAGCCACGCCAACTTCATCTCTCGTGAAGTGGCCCAACGTCTGGGTGTAGAGATTGTGGCCGACTCGATTATTACGCATGGCGTAGGTGGCGCGGGATATGTTCAGTTGGGAGTGCTGCCCGAAATGAGTATTGGCGATGTGGTAATTAAAAATCCTACGTTTCTTGTTGCCGAGCAATTTATTCCCGAGCAAGTCGATGTAGAGGGTATGTGCGAGGCGGCATTAGGCACTCACATTATCCGTAAGTTGGGAGAGATTCGCTATAAACAGAAATCCTCACAAATGGTTTTACCCGCTACGGCCAGCAGTGGGGCACAACGTAATCTTACGTGCGAGAATGGTGTATATTATCTTGTGTGTCGTCAGGCGGGGGAGCAGCTCCTTTTGCACTTTGATACGGGTAATGTTAAGAGTGATTTATCTTCACGATATTATGCTCGCTTTCAGTCTTATGTTGAGGCCGAGGGTGGTGAGGTAGAACGCTCACATAGTGGTGGCTTTGGAGGTGAGGTGTGGAGCGATGTGCGTACAATGCCACGTGTGGAGATACAAGTGGGTGAAAGGGGCGTTACACTACAGCAGGTAGCCGTTACTTTGCCTGCATCTGTTGGCAATGATACGCCGCCGACAGAGAATTATGATGGTTCGGTGGGCGTGGATCTGCTAACTGCATCGAAAGTAGTGACCTTTGATTTGGAGAAAATGTTTTACAGAATTGATAAATAAAACGGGAAACTTTTTATCGTCTGCTCTACAGCCTGCTGTTGCTGGAGGGACCTTTGAGGGCTATAAGTGTGTGGCAATGCCCGAACTCAAACTCTTATATGGAGGGCGGCAAGGAGTTGCGCTCGATAGAAATAGTGATAATGATATAATTTTCAGATACAAATAGCTTATGAGAATAGATATTATAACCGTTGTTCCCGAGCTGGTGCAGTCGCCGCTGAACGAGTCTATCCTGAAACGTGCGCAGGAGAGTGGCTTGGTTGAGATTGTGGTGCATAACCTGCACGACTACGCCCACGATAAGCGCAAGACCACCGATGACTACCCCTTTGGTGGCGAGGCGGGTATGGTTATGAAGTGTGAGCCTGTCTTTGAACTTATCGAAAAGTTGCAGGCAGAGCGCCACTACGACGAGGTTATCTTCACCTCGCCCGACGGCATCACATTCAATCAGCACGAGGCAAACCGCCTCTCGATGTGCGAGAATATCATCATCTTGTGCGGCCACTATAAGGGCATTGACCACCGAATCCGCGAACATCTTATTACGCGCGAGATATCCATTGGCGACTATGTCCTGACGGGTGGCGAGCTTGCGGCGTGCGTCATTACCGATGCTGTTGTGCGCCTTATCCCGGGTGCTATTGGCGATGAGGCCTCGGCCCTGACCGACTGCTTTCAGGATGATTTGTTAGCTCCGCCCGTATATACGCGCCCGTCGGATTTCCGCGGCTGGAAGGTCCCCGATGTATTGCTCTCGGGAAACTTTGCCGAAATTGAAAAGTGGCAAGAAGAACAAGCCTTCGAGCGCACCAAACTTTTACGCCCTGATTTGTTGGAGAGATTAAAGTAAAAATATGAAATATTACATTATCGCGGGTGAGCCTTCGGGCGATTTGCATGGCTCAAATCTGATACGAGGTTTGCTAAAAGCCGACCCGGAGGCGAAGTTTCGTTTCTGCGGAGGCGATATGATGTCGGCTGTGGGTGGCAAGGAGAATCTTTTGAAGCACTATCGCGATATGTCGTTCTTCGGCTTTGTGCAGGTGGCGATGAACATCCGTACAATCCTGAGCCAGATGAGCGACTGCTGCCGCGATATTATGGACTTCGCACCCGATGTGGTTATCTTGATTGACTACCCGGGTTTCAATATTAAGATTGCCGAGTTTGCCCACAAAAAGGGTATTCCTGTGCATTACTACATCGCCCCCAAGGTGTGGGCGTGGAAGGAACATAGAGTGAAGGCACTGAAAAAGTTTGTCGATAAACTCTATATCATCTTCCCCTTCGAGAAGGAGTATTTCCGCGGTAAGGGCATCGAGCCGCATTTCGAGGGTAATCCCATTGTGGATGCCATTGCCGAGCGTTGCGCTGCCGCTCCCGAGGAGAGTGAGTTTCGTCAGCAGAATGGTCTTGACGAGAGGCCCATTGTGGCACTTCTGGCAGGTAGCCGCGTGAGTGAGATTAAGGCTAATCTGCGTTTTATGGCAGAGCTTGCCGAGCGTATGCCCGAGAGGCAGTTTGTTGTGGCGGGCGTTAGCTGGATTGCCCGCGAGCAGTATGAGGTCTTTACGAAGGATATGCCTGTAAAGTTTGTTTGCGACAAGACTTATGAATTGCTGCAAATATCAGAGGCTGCGGTGGTTACGTCGGGTACGGCAACTTTGGAAACGGCCCTAATTGGCGTTCCCGAATTGGTTGTGTATGGTATTCCGTGGCTCTACGAGAAGGTGAAACCCTATCTGCTGACAATCCCCTATGTGTCGCTTGTGAATATCAATATGAATCGCGAGGTTGTACGCGAAATGGTGGTCTATAAGCCCTCGGTCGATGAGGCGGAGAGGGAGTTGCGGGCGTTGTTGCCGGGTGGGGAGAAACGCGCGAAGATGCTTAAAGACTTTGACGAGTTGCGGGCCTTGATTGGCGGGGCGGGCGCGAGTGAGAGGTTTGCGGCGGATATTGTAAAAACAATAAAAGCCGTCTAACAAGGTGATTTCTGCGTTACGCTCGGTCTCGAAATCCTCATTTACGCCATAGTAAACTGCGGTTTCTCGACCTTCGCAAGCCTTAAAATCCCTCTTGTTATACGACTTTTTAGAATAGGAATAAAATGTTATTTGGTGCGCTGATTTTTGCCATAGTGTGGTGCTTGACAGCATTGTTCCTGCGTCGTTATCCCGAAACGATGGCAGGCTATAACACTATGCCTAAGGCTGAGCGCGAAAAGGTTGATATCGCAAAAATTGGACGCTTGGTGTCGAACGCTATGTTTGCGGGAGTGCCGTTTGCGCTTCTCTCGCCACTTATGCCGAGCAAGGGGCTGTATATGTTGATGCTGTGTTGGATTCCCTGCGCACTGCTCGTGGTGGTGGCGATATATGTAAATGTGAAGAAAGAAAAATTCAAAAAACAATGAAGATAATCTGTATTGGTCGCAACTATGCCGACCACGCAAAGGAGCTCCACGATGGAGCCGAGTTGCCGAACGAGCCGCTCTTCTTCTTGAAGCCCGATACGGCCCTTTTGC
>JAGBIR010000136.1 GCA_017934845.1 Alistipes sp.
CTATCAGGGTTTGGATCGTTACGATCAGGGTATGGACGCTGTTGAGAAGGCAGTTGTTTCTTACGATTCAGTTCAGACAGGTCAGATGGAGTCAGGTCTTTCTTGGATTGGTTTGTTCATCGCACTTTCTCCAATGTTGGGTTTCATGGGTACCGTAGTAGGTATGATCGAGGCGTTTGACCAGATCCAGGCTATGGGTGATATCTCTCCAACCGTTGTAGCAGGTGGTATCAAGGTTGCGTTGTTGACTACTTTGATGGGTCTTATCGCTGCCGTTATTCTTCAGTTGTTCTACAACTACATCATCTCTAAGATCGACAACTTGGTGAACACAATGGAGGATGCTTCTATCACTTTGGTTGACATCTTGACAGCTTACAACAAGAAATAATTAAGACCTTAAACAACGTTTGATAATGGAAAAATTCTTAAAATATTCACTGGTTGCACTTATGGCCGTATCGATTGGTATGGTTGTTTGGGCAGTAGCTACTACTCCCGACAATCCTACCGTTGAGACCGCAACAGCAGTGGGCGCAAACCTCTATTGGGGTTATGGCCTGTTTGCTGCAGCGATCGTGGCTGCCGTATTGGGTGCGTGCCGAGATTTGCTCGTGAAACCCGAGGGCATCAAAGGTGCAATTTTCTCGCTCGTAGCTATCGTAGCTATCGTTGTTATTGCTTACGTGGTTGCTAATGGTCACGACTATCAGATTGTTGACTTGCAGAACCAGGGTTACTTCGAGCGTGGTGACACCGTTATTACCGATGCCTGCATCCTTGTATTCTATGTAGCAATGGCAGGAGCTATTGTTGCTGCAATCTACTCAGCTGTTAGCGACGCTCTTAAATAAACGATTGAATTATGGCAGGAGGAAATAAAAGAAAAACACCAGATATTAACGCCAGTTCACAGGCCGATATCGCGTTCTTGCTGCTCGTGTTCTTCCTCGTCGCTACTACTATGAACACCGATAAGGGCTTGATTCGTCAGCTTCCCCCTATGCCCCCCGAGGATATGAAGGTGGAGGATCAGAAGATCAAGACTCGAAATGTATTGCTGGTGTTCGTGAATGCTCAAGGCAATATCATGGCCGGTGATCAGGAGATGGATATCTACGGCTTGAAGGATAAGGCTAAAGAGTTTATTCTTAACGTTAACGACGAAGAGAATCTTCCTGAGAAGGAGGAAATCGAGATCGAGATGCCCGATGGCTCAAAGTGGAACTACGAAGTAAGTAAGGGCGTTGTGTCATTGCAGACTACTCGTGATACCAACTACGAGACTTACATTCAGGTTCAGAACGAGCTTACACGTGCTTTTAACGAGGTACGTAACGAGGTATCGATGGCAAAGTTCAAGAAGGAGTTCAATGATTTGAACGAAGAGGAGAAACGAGTTATAACCAAGGCTGTGCCGATGGCAATCTCTGAGGCAGAGCCACGTACAGGAAGAAAGAAATAATTATGGCAGTAATGAAAAAGAAGGGCAATAAGGAATTGCCCGCTATCTCAACAGCATCACTTCCCGACGTTATCTTTATGATTCTGTTCTTCTTTATGGTGTCAACCACTATGCGTGAGGAGGAGGTATTGGTAAAGTACCAGTTGCCTAACGCCACAGAGGTTCAGAAGTTGGAGAAAAAGAATTTGGTCAGCTATATTAATATAGGTGTCCCTGTAACTCATATGCAGGCTCGCTATGGTACAGCTCCCCAGATTCAGTTGAACGACTCTTACAAGACCGCTAAGGACATCGGTGACTTTATCGCTGCAGAGCGTGAGCAGCTCAACGAGGCTGACCGTGCGTTTATGACAGTTAGTATCAAGGCCGACCGATACACCAAGATGGGTATCATCACCGACGTTAAGCAGGAGCTTCGTCGTGCTAATGCACTGAAGATCTCTTACGCGTCACGTGAGGCGGAGAGTTTATAATCAACTCTACACTATAATTAAATGGGCATCCCAAAAGGGTGCCCATTTTTTTTGAGTTTTCCGATATATACTTCAGGACGGTCGTTACGACCGTCATTCAACCAATACTACCTAAAAACTTCGCCCCTAATGTAGGGGAGATGTCACGTAAGTGACAGAGGGGTATAATAATTACCACTCATTCGGCTGTCATTACCATAACAGAACAATAAATCAACACAAAAAAAAAGCCCGTCGCAGAACGACGGGCAAACTCAATTAATAACGCCTATTACATTCGCTGCGGAACGTCGATTCCGAGCAACTTCATCGCGCGACAGATGACGCGAGCAACCTGCGCAGCCAACATAACACGCATACGACGCTTCTCAACATCCTCCTCGCGAAGAATTGAGTGGTCGTGATAATAACCGTTGAAAGTCTTTGCCAAGTCGTAAGCGTAAGCCGCTATGAGCGATGGCGCAAAGTTCTGACCGGCAGCAGCAACTACACTGGGGAAGTTGGTCAACGACTTGATAAGCTCAATCTCCTCAGCGAGCAACTCAGTACAAGCGTGCGACGTATAGTCGATACCAGCCTCGTCGGCCTTACGCAATATTGAGCAGATACGCGCGTGAGTGTATTGAATAAAGGGGCCTGTGTTACCGTTAAAGTCGATAGACTCGCGGGGATCAAACAACATTGTCTTCTTGGGATCGACCTTCAAGATGAAATACTTCAACGCACCCAAGCCAACCATCGTACATACGGCATTGGCCTCGTCGGCGGTTCAACCGTCCAGCTTACCCAACTCTTCCGACATTTCGCGAGCCGTTGCGACCATATCCTCCATCAAATCGTCGGCATCGACAACCGTACCCTCGCGTGACTTCATCTTACCCTCGGGCAACTCGACCATACCGTAAGAGAGGTGGTAGATATTATCGCTCCACTCGTAGCCCAACTTCTTCAAAACGAGCTTCAGCACCTGGAAGTGGTAGTTCTGCTCGTTACCAACGACATAGATCATATCGTCGAGCTTATTCTCCTCGAAGCGGCTCAACGCAGTACCCAAATCCTGCGTCATATAAACCGACGTGCCATCGCCACGCAACAGCAGCTTCTGATCCAAGCCATCGGCCTCCAAGTCGATCCATACAGAGTTATCCTCCTTGCGGACGAATACGCCCTTATCGAGACCATCCTGCACGAGGCTCTTACCCAAAAGGTAGGTCTGCGACTCGTAATAAACCTTATCGAAATCAACGCCCAACGCCTTGTAAGTCACGTCGAAGCCGTCGTACACCCAGCCATTCATTGTCTGCCACAACTCATACACTGCGGGATCCTTGGCCTCCCACTTACGCAACATCTCCTGCGCCTGCAACAAGATAGGCGCCTGCTTCTTAGCCTCATCCTCCGACATACCGCCCTCGACGAGCTGCTTAACCTCGGCCTTATAGTGCTTGTCGAACTCGACATAGTACTTACCAACCAAGTGGTCGCCCTTCATACCCGATGACGCGGGAGTCTCGCCCTCGCCATAGAGCTGCCAAGCCAACATCGACTTGCAGATATGGATACCGCGGTCGTTCACCAAATTTACCTTAATTACATTGTGGCCATTCGCCTTAAGAATCTGCGCAACAGAGTAGCCGAGCAGGTTATTACGGATATGGCCCAAGTGCAAAGGCTTGTTTGTATTGGGAGATGAGTACTCAATCATAATTGTACGGCCCGTAGGTGCTGCCTGACCAAAATCTTCGTTTGCGGCAACCTCGGCAAAACGCTCCGCCCAAAACGCAGGAGCGATGACCAGATTCAAGTAACCCTTAATAACATTGAAGCTGCTGATCTGAGCATTGTTGGCAACAATATGCTCGCCAATCTCGGTAGCAGTAGCCTCGGGCGACTTGCGGCTGAGCTTAAGCAAGGGGAATGTTACGAGCGTATAATCACCCTCGAACTCCTTACGAGTCTTTTGAATCTGCAGCTGCGACGCATCGGCCGCACCGTAGAGAGCCTCAACTGACGAGGCAACGATCTGTAAGATAAAATTTTCGGTATTCATATCGTGTGTTTATAATATTCATTATCGGCCTTGCCCGTCACGACAAGGCATTCTCACTGCAAAATTACTATTTTTAGCCGAAATAGCCATCACGTTGTGACATAATTCCCACATTGTGGGCTACATTTCTTCCAACAAATAGTTTTTTTCATAAATTTGTATGAAAACTACAACCCAATCAACGTGATGGCAAGGCCGATAAAGTTATTCTGGCGAATTGTAATACTTCTCTTCGCGTCACTCTGCGCGGTGACGTGCAGGGAGTTTGACGCCCCGACTGATGGCGACAGCGATATTACCGCTCCTAACATCACAATCGCAGAGCTAAACCGCCTCGCGGGCGATAAATCCTTAACCATTACAGAGCCGCTGCGCATAGCCGGTTACGTTACGACGAGCGACCGAGAGTCGAATTTTCATAAAACACTTATCATACAAGACTCGACGGGTGCTGTAGAGATTATGGCAGGAATCTATGGCCTGCATAATATCTATCCGCTGGGCCACTACCTAAGCGTCGAACTGCAAGGCTGCGCCATCGGGCGACATTATGGAGTGCTACAAATAGGTTTGCCGGCAAAAGAGTATAGCGGCTACCCCACCGGCTACTTCTCGTCACGCATACTGCTCGATCGTCATATCGCGTGTCACTCGACGACTTCCATCATCGAGCCACGAGAGCTTACTATCAGTCAGATAGACAAATCGCTATGCGGATTATTGGTGAGAATCAACAATTTAGAACTATCGTCGCTACTCTACCCCGACATGTGGGAGATAAACACCGAAGGCACGTGGCACGGCTACAACATATTCTCTACGGCCGACGGCGAGGAGATTATGGTCTATACATCCGACTACGCCACCTATGCCGAACACGCTGTACCCATTGGCGCAGTGTCGCTGACGGGTATTTTGCAGTATGGCAAGCTGGGCGACCGCGAGTGCTATATGATAAAGATGCGAAGTGAACAAGATTGCAGGGCGTTATGATGGGTAAAGTATTAAAATACTGCGCAATAACGCTCATTGCCATCGGCTCGCTACTCTCCTGCCGAAAGAGCGACGACTCACTCCTTACCTCGCCCAAAGGCGTTGTGTCGATTGCCCACCTAAAGACGCTCGCAACATCGCTCTCGACAACCATCGTTGACGACCTATCCGTCGAGGGTTACATCATTGCCAACGATCTTTATGGCGAACTCTACAAAAGCATCTACATAAGCGACCAAAGTGGCGGCATTGAACTCTCGGTCGATTCGCGCCATACGGCCACAGTGTTTCCCATCGGAGCCCGCATCGTGGTTCACTGCACATCGCTCGCGCTGGGCGACTATGGAGGTAGTCTGGTTCTGGGTGCGCAACCCACTGCGGAATACGTTGTTGACCGCATAGCAGAAGAGGATTTCGACCGATACTTTCTCGTTGACTGCTCATCTGCACAAAGCATTGAGCCTGAGCGTATCAGCATTTCTGACATCGAGCCTCGCCACATCGGAAATTTCGTCTTGCTCGAAAACGTAAACTTTGGCGATCAGGCAGGACTTGCGTGGTGCGAAACCGATCCCGAAAGCGGAGAGCCAATCACCACCGAACGCATATTATACGACAACGATGGCAACTCCATCATCCTGCGTATAGAGGGCGGATGCAGCTACGCCAAAGAGAAGATTCCCGACCGCAGCGGCGCGATAGGTGCGATTGTGGAGTCGTTCAACGGAGTCTATCAAATTAGGATTATTAATCGAAACATCTATTTTTAGTAAAAGAACGGCCGTAATTCTCACATAATTAACAAAAAGTGTTATCTTTGCACCGATTTTTAGAGCAAACAGACAATTGAGACAAAACTCAACAATTAAATTATGAAGAAACTCCTTTTTACGTTGCTTGCAACAACACTCTTTTGCACGTCGTTGTCGGCACAGGAAATGACAAAAAATCCTATCAACATCCAAGCCGAGGTGCGTTTCGACTATCAGGGCGACTACGTCGATGGCGAGGCAATCAACTCAAACACCGGTTTCAAGGGTAAGTACCTGAACATTATCCTCTCGGGTAATATCAGCAAGTCGTTCTCATACTCTTACCGTCAGCGACTTAACAAGGCACACGCCAATCAGAGTTTCTTCGATGCTACCGACTGGGTATATCTTACCTACACCACTCCCAACCAGCACTGGAGTTTTTCGGGTGGTAAGCAGGTGGTAGGTATTGGTGGTTACGAGTACGACCGCGCGCCTATCGACCTCTACTTCTGCTCGGAGTATTGGAACAACATCGCCTGCTATCAGTTTGGCGTCAGCGCGACCTACGCTACAACCGACGGCCGCGATAAGATTATGGCGCAGGTGTGCCAGAGTCCCTTCCGCGCAGCCGATGCAAAGAATATGTTCGCCTATAACCTTATGTGGTATGGCTCGCACAACTGGTTCAACAGCATCTACTCACTCAATATGATGGAGTATATGCCCGGCGAGTTCGTATATTATGTAACTTTAGGTAACGAGTTCCTCTTCGGCCGCAATGCAAAATTGCAGCTCGACGTTATGAACCGCGCAGTCGAGGGTCACAGCTTCCTGTTTAAGGATTTCTCGGTGATGGGTGAGTTCGCCTACAACATCAAGGATCGCGTAAACCTCTTCGCAAAGGCTACCTACGATGTAAATAACAGCGACGTTGCTGGCGATATGTGCGTATTACCCGGCACTGACATCACACGCGTAGGTGCAGGTTTGGAGTTCTACCCCTTGAAGAATAGCCGTTCGGTACGTCTTCACGCTACCTACTGCCACACCTTTGGTGAGAACGGCAACCCCGCAGGTGCACTTCTTCCCGAGCAGCAGCTCTTCTCGGTAGGTTTGAAGTGGAAGATCGACATTGTTTCGCTCACTAAAAAAATTGTAAAATAAAATGGCTCAAAAGAAAAGCAGTACAAAAAGCGGCATCATCTGCCTTGCCGTTATCGTAGTCATCTTCGGCTACTTGGGTTATGTTATGGGGCTTGCACCTATGTTGCAGACCATTATGGCTACAGCCCACGATCTATTGTTGAATACCGTATTCTTCTTGATGGCGGTATGCGTTGTAACCGGTGCGCTGGGTAGAATCTTCGTCGAGTTTGGCGTTGTAAACCTTCTCGAGAAGTTGCTCCGTCCCTTGATGGGCCCCATCTTCAATTTGCCGGGCGTAGCGTCATTGGGTGCCGTTATGACATTTCTCTCTGACAATCCTGCCATCATCTCGTTGGCACAGGATAAGCGATTCAGCAGCTACTTTAAGAAGTATCAGTTCATTTCGCTTACAAACTTCGGTACTGCATTCGGTATGGGCTTGCTCGTTATCGTATTTATGATGGGTCAGGGCTTTTTCGCCGCTCCGCTGATTGGTTTCTTTGGTGCTATGTGCGGTTGCGTCGTATCGACTCGCCTTATGCAGCGTTTCATCCTTAAAGCATATCCCGCGTATGCCGAAGAGAACGCTTGCGATGTATCGCTCGAGGAGGAGAAGGAGGAGCAGGTCGAGGAGAAGTCACTCTTCATCCGCATCCTTAACTCATTGCTCGACGGTGGTAAGACAGGTGTTGACGTTGGTTTGTCAATCATTCCGGGTGTGCTTATCATCTCGACATTCGTTATGATGCTTACCTTCGGTGCCGGTGAGGGCGGCGTTTACACAGGTAAGGCATACGAGGGCGTTGAGCTTTTGCCTTGGTTGGCAGGTAAGATCAACTTCATATTCGACTGGTTGTTCGGCTTTGCTGATCCCCACTTGGTGGCATTCCCCATCACAGCGTTGGGTGCTGTAGGTGCAGCTTTGAGCCTTGTTCCTACATTCGTTGCTGAGGGTTGGGCCGACGGTAACGCCATCGCAGTATTTACCGCAATCGGTATGTGCTGGAGCGGTTATTTGAGTACTCACACTGCAATGCTCGACTCACTCGGTTACCGCGAGCTTACCTCGAAGGCTATCTTGGCTCACACCATTGGTGGTCTTGTGGCTGCAATTATTGCTCACTGGGGATTCGTACTCTTTTCATTGATCTAATCGTCCCGCGCAGGGTTTTACAATAGGAGGGTGGCTGTTGCAAAACAAGCCACCCTCGTTGTTTGTGGCAGGGAGGCAAAAGCGGTTACTGTGTGCTGCGGGGAGTATATATACACAACTATCATACCCCTCCGCTTTGCTCGTCCCCCTACCTTAGGGGGACAATTATTTTATTCCCCTAAAACTTCGCCCCTAATATAGGGGAGATGTCACGTTAGTGACAGAGGGGTATATAACATTACCAGCAGCAAACTATTATTGCCGTAATTTCCGTCCTTATGCTTCAGGAAACGGTCGTTACGACCGTCATTCCACCGAACGTAAGTGAGGAATGTGGCATGACACTATCATCCACCCACAAAAAAAGTTGTCCGACCACACGGGGCGAACAACTTTTCTATTTAAGTAGCCCACTATCGGGCCAAAAACACTATCCTCGGCGGCGGCGCATTATAACAAACACGCCAATCAAACCGATAACAAGCGGAATCGCAATGCAATAGATATTCTTTATGCGCGGAATCATCATCGGAGTGAGCGACGTATCGGTATCGCGATGCGGCGTACGAGCCGACGATACGGGGAACTCGCCATAGCACAACCAACGGAAGGCGTTGGGGATAATCGAGAAGTTATTTGCTGAGATTCCTGCGCGCGAAGCCAACACCTCGGCATTGCTCCAGCAATCGGCATCACCAAAGACGAAGATGCGCTGCTGCTTGTCGTTGTGCATACGACGCAGAGCAAGGCCTGTGATAAAGCTACCCACCTTCTCGCCGCTACGCTCGTCGCAGGTAGGTGTCTCGTCGATAAAATCGGTGGTCTTATGCTCGATCCAAGTGCTGAGCGTATCGGTACAAAGAATAACCCACGGCTGGAACTTGGTGGTATCAACAACCTCCAAACCAACAGCTCCGGGCATTGTGATTGCCTGATAGTTGGTATTGGCACGCATGGTACGATAACGACCCTTGAGTGAATCGGCTGCGATTTGTGTAGCGCGGCTCAACACCAGATTGTAGGGGTTGATAGCCGAGGGCTGGGCAATCTGGCCCTCCAACATACGCACGCCAAGACGCTCCAACAGCGGATTCATAGCCTTCTGGCGACCCACATCGGCCAACACAACAAGGTTACCGCCACGCTCAATAAAGCGATCCACTGCCGACAACTCCTCGTCGGTCATAGGCTGACGCATCTCGGGGATAATCAAGATATTAATCTCCTCGGGAACATCCTTCTGCTCGGCAAGGTTTACCTCCAGAACATCGAAGCCCTGATTGATCATCGAGTTACGGAATCGGCCACGAGTAGCGAAGAACGAGTAGTCGCGATCGCCACCGCGCTTGATTGAACGCTCGCCATGACCTATAAGCGAACCCACCTTAACCGGCTCGACCAGCATCTTCTTCATAGCTGCCGAAATCTCCGCCTCGTTGGGGTGGACAAACATATCGTCAAACAGACGCAGACGAGCCTTCTCGCCCGAGCCACGCTCTACGACACGCACAAAGCGATAGTTCTCCTCGCTTAGATCGATCTCCTCCTTCAGCGACTCGGCCGAAACCAGACGCTTTGGGTTGAGTTTCTTCTTCTTGGCAACCTCGGCGGCAATCTCCTCGATTGTCTTACCCGGGTACTTTGCATAGAAGGCCGAATCGGTAGGGGTAGTATAATAATAGACGTACTCCATCTTGATTTCGGGCTTGAAGCGAGTGTACTTCTTGAAGCGATCCTTATCACCCATCTGTGCCTGCGGCGAAGCGTAGTCGAACTCCGAGTCGAAGATATCGACATAGGTTGTAATGGTCATCGGGCCATCCAACTGCGCCATAACCTCCTGACTCTCCTTCGAGAGGGTGTTCTGATCGCTGTAGGTTGCATCGTAGAAGCTCATCAACGCGGGGCGTGAGCTGACATAACCCACCACGACAACGCAAGCCAAAACGGCTACATATCGCAACGACTTATTCACAAACGAACGGCGAGTCTTCTCGTTGCTCAACACGATAATCGAGAAGGCAAGGAACATTGCGATAACGGTGATGAAGTAGATAACATCGTCGCTACAAATCAAACCGCTTACCATCTCGCTCGCACGACCCTTCAACGAGAGCCAATAGGTAATCTCGCGCAGGAAGGGTGATGACTGACCTATCTTACCAATGAAATTGAGGAATGTGAGTGTCGAAAGTGTTGCCACCGCAGCCACAATCTGGTAAGATGTGAGCGTTGACATAAACAAACCAACAGCACAATAGGTCAAGATAAGCAGGAACATCGAGAGCAGGCCACTCAAAATAAGCGGTATGTCGATCATAGGGGTAGTCACAGCCACTGCAACCATAGGCAGAGCCAAGATTACCACAAAAATCAACGCAAATACCACCATAGAGAGGAACTTACCAAAGATAATATGGCCACTGCTCAAGGGCGACGAATAGAGCAACTTAATCGAGCCCGAGGCGTACTCGCGGCTCATAAGGTTCATCGTCAAGAGCGGGATATAGAGGTAGATAGTATCCTGAATGGCCTCGTAGAGTCCATACGATCCGAGTGTTACACCCGCCGTAATACTGAACGTAATATCGCGGCCCATCACCTTGATCTTGGCGATTTCGTTAATAATATAACCGAAATCGATACCCACCTGACAGGCAAAAGCCAGCAAGAGCAACCACGCCACAGGCGAGTAGAAAAGCGTCGCAAGCTCGGTACGAGCGATGCGTGTTATTAATCGTAAATTCATATCTTTCTACACATTATTTTTTGTGACGCTTAATCCAGAGGCCTGCGCCAAGGATCAACAGCAATCCGGGTATTACAAACAAGAAAACATACTTCGCAGGGAGGAACTCCTTTGTGCCTACGCTAAAGCGTGAATCACGCGGCTCACGCTTGGTTACATCGACAGGGAACTTGCCACCTGTAAGCCAATGGAAGCCCTCGGATACCAATTCGGCATTACCCGAGCGGTAGCCATCACGCATCATATAGAGTTCGGCATTGCTCAAGCAGTCGGCATCGCCACATACGATAATTCGCTGCAACTCTTCGCCCACTTTACGCTCGGCAGCATAGGCCGTAACGTAGAGCTGCTCCTTCTCGCCGGCTGCAGGGTTGTAAACAACCTCTTCCTCCTTCATATTCTTCGCCTCAAGCTCAATCCAAGCTCCCTTGGGGCTGGTTGTCAAGAGCGGAATAAGAGTAAAGCCATTGGTCTGCTCCAATGCCGACAGCGCTACTGCCTCGGGCATCGAAACACGCAAGCCATACTTATGGAAATTGGGATAGAGCTTACCCATAGCCTCGGCCTCCTTCGCCACACGCGAGAGTACCAAGTCGGGATAGAAGTCACCCACAGGCTGGGCAAGAATACCATCCTCCATCTTCAAGCCAAAGCGCGCCAACAGCGGATTTGTAACCTGCTGACGGTCGGCATCGGTAAGGATGAAGAGATTACCTCCACGAGCGATATACTCATCCAGAACTCTCTCCTCGGCCTCGGTCATAGTCTGACGCATCTCGGCAATAACCAAAATATTGATATGCTCGGGAACGCGCTCACACTGCGAGAGATTCAACTCCACAACATCGAAGCCCTGATTGATAAGTGCCATACGCGAGTACTGCGCAACGGCAAAGTTACTGAAGTCGCGGTCACCCGGACGTGCCACCTCGCGCTCACCGTGGCCCTTGATGAAGGCTACAACGGGAGGAGTCTCGACCATCTTACGGATTGCAGCCGTAATCTCGGCCTCCGACGGAACGCGCATATTATCATCGAAATCGCGGATATAGGTGCTGCGGCCATCGGCAGTCTCCAAAATACGGACAAAGGCGTTCTGCTCGCTACTCAAATCCACAATCTCCTTCATCTGCTCGGGAGTCTTGAACAGATTAACATTCAGATTATAGACCATAGCGGCATAGTCGCGAATCTCCTCGAGCGATTTACCCTGCAACTTGGGATTAGTACAGAAACCTCCTGCAGCCCAGTCGTAATAGTAAACGTAACGGATATCCAAATCGAGCTTTGCGCGGCAATAAGAGTCGAACGTACGCTCGTTCTGCTTCATCCTAATCGGCAAATACTGGAACGATTTAGGATCGAGCAAGTTTACATAGTGGGTAATTGTTGCCGGGCCCTCCAGCTTTGCCAAAATCTCCTTCGAGCTGTCGCTAATTGAGTTCAGCTTTGCATACGTTGCATCCCACACGCGAATCATTGCAGGGCGCGACGAGAAGTATCCCAACAACATCACCGCTACAACTACGCCAACGTAGCTCGCAATCTTACGCACGCGCGATATCGTACGGCGAGAGAACGAGATGCGGAAGATGGTAAAGAGCAGGAACATAGCTATTACGGCCACAAAGTAAACCATATCCTCGCTACGCATTGCACCAATCAGCATCGACTGCGAACGGCCATTAAGCGAGAGCCAATAGGTGATGTCGCGCACGAAATCGTACTCCTGACCAAACGAATCCACAAAACGCAGAGCAGCCAACATTGCCAACGTACCCAACGCTGCCACAACCTGATAGTTAGTCAACGACGACATAAACAGACCGATAGCCGAGTAGGCACAAATCAACAGATAGACGCCAAAGAGTCCTACCAATACGGGAGCCCAGTCGAAATTGGGGATAGCAATACCGCTATACACTGTAGCCAAGATAGGCACGAGCATCATGCACAAGCCAAAGGCCATAGTTGCCGCGAACTTACCCAACACAATCTGCGAGCTTGTTACGGGCGACGAGTAGAGCAACTTAATTGAACCCGAAGCCGTTTCGCGGCTCATAAGGCCCATAGTGAGCAGCGGCGTATAGATATAGAGTTTACTTACAATCTTCTGCAAGTAGCCACCCATGGGATGCAGCCAGTGGCTATACGCCAAGCTGCTGGGATCGACTCCATATCCGTTAAGCTCGTAATGCGTAATCGACCACTCGAGGCTCGACACAAAATCCGAAGCACAGATATAGGAGAATACAATCCAGATAAACCACGCGATAGGCGAGTAGAACATTACTGCCAACTCGGTACGCGCTATACGTAAAAGTACCTTCATAGCCTACTTCGCGTTGTTATTCTTAAGTTTTCCAGAGAGCTGCGCGAAGATAACATCCAACGAGCAACGCTCCATAGTAATCTCGCGCAAACGCCAATCGTTCTGCACGCTGGCAGCAACAATACGCTCGGCAATGGTCTCGTCCTCGCCAAAGCGGATACGATACATTCCGGGGCCGGTTTGCTCGATATTCAATACATTTTCAATCTTTGCCAACTCCTCCTCGGTGGGTGCATTGGCGAAGGTTACATTCAGGCTGTTAGGCACAACGAAGTTGTTGAACTCCTCCATAGTACCCGAAAAGACCATATTACCGTGCTCGATCATACGAATCTCCTTGCACGTTGCCTGCACCTCCGACAGGATATGAGTCGAGAGCAACACCGCGTGATCGGTAGCAATCTCCTTGATGAGCGAACGAATCTCGAGAATCTGGTTGGGATCCAAGCCGTTGGTAGGCTCATCCATCACCACGAACTGCGGATTGTGAACAATGGCCTGCGCGATACCCACTCGCTGCTGATAACCACCCGAAAGGTTCTTAATCAGACGATTGCTAAAGTGGCCGATGGCACAACGCTCCTTGGCGCGCTCCACAGCCGCACGAATCTCTGACGAAGGCATACGGCGCAACACGGCGCAGTGTACCAAATACTCATCCACCGTAAGGTCGGGATGCAAAGGTGGCTTTTGGGGAAGGAAGCCGATATTCTTTTTAGCCTCGACAGGATCTTTACGCAGATCGATACCGTTGATGAAGACCTCACCCTCGGTTTGGTTCAACACACCGCAGATGATGTTCATCGTAGTTGACTTACCTGCTCCATTCGAGCCTAAAAGTCCAAGGATTCCTTTTTTCTCAATCGAGAAGTTGATGTCGCGAATAGCCCAATCCACGCTATAGCGGTGTGAAAGGTGCTTGACTTCGACAATAGGTGTACTCATAACTATTGTTGATATAAATATTAGGTGTTTTTTTAATAAGCAAGGAAACCGCCACTCCAAAAGTGGCGGGTTTCCATTGCTGATAGTTTAGGGTTTACTATTAGTAAACAGTAGTAGATACAGCCAAGATGCGACCGAAGCCATCGTAACGAACTGCGCTTGAAGCATCGAGGTTACCTGTACCAAACTGAATCATAGGTACAACATATACTACACCCTCGTCACCCTTCTGTGCGGTAACAATGATAGCACGGTTGTTCCAATCAACCTGCTCCCAACCGCCCTGATCTGGATACTCGGGATTATAGATTTGGTTACGCTCTGTTAAGTACATACCCTGCTGATAAAGCTGCATACCTGTGATAGTCTCGCCTGAAGTCTTGAACTGTGCAACAGTGTTGACAATAGGTGAAACACCTGCGAAGTTGATAGTGTAAACGCCATCCTCGGTAGCTACATAGATAATACTCTCGAGGCAAGCGAAGTCAACAGCAACAGCCTTGTCGAGCAAAGCCTTACCCTCGGCAGGAACAGTATAAGCCGCCTTGATAGAAGAGGGAACAGCGGGAGCTGTAACGATCCAGTTCCAATCGGCATCGTATTCACCCTGCTCGTCCATCTGACGTGAAAGAACGTAGATAGTGTACTCGCCTGTCTGCTCATCCTTCAAAAGGAACGAAGGAGTAATCTCGTCAACCGACATGCCACCGGCAATAGCGCGCTTGTTGCTAAGGTCGTGGTTACCGTTGGGGTAGAGAGTAGCCTGAGGCGCAGGATAGAACAACATATCAGCCGATACGAAAGCATCAGCCTCATCGCAGAACCAAGCACCCAAAGAGTATGCGCTATTATCGCTACCGATACCATTACCAGAATAAGCTGCATAAACACCGTTATCGATAGGATAGCCACTCATAGTGCCGTTGATCCAACCAAAGTATGACGCCTCAAAGGAAACGTAGTTTACAGCGAAGAAACCGAGATCGGTATCTGCACAGATGTACTGACCAATACGCATTACCGCATTGATTGACTCAGGTGCATAGATGAAGCACTTCTTCATATCCGACAAAGTGTAGTCCTCGGTATTGTAACCACCAATTTGGCCATTCTCGTCAACTGCCTACATCAAGTTCAAACCGGGGTAGTAGCCTGCGCTGGCAGGAGCCAATGACTTAATCAATGCGGGATAAGTCTCGCCCTTGTCAGAGAGAATATTACGGAAGATCTTCTCCTGCTTGTCGTAGAACTGAGTAAACTTATCGTTCATAATAAGGTTAAGGTCAGATGTCACACCATCCTTTGTATCGCAAATCAACAAACCATCGGTCATTGAGTTCTGTACATAAACCTTATAGAGGAACGAATACTGCAAATTGTCGTTCAAGGTATCGGTAACAATCAGACGGAGGTAGTAGTACTCACCGCTCGCAGGATTGTTCAATACGGTATGCAACTCCTTCTCGTTACCAACAACCTCATACTCTGAATTTCCCCAGCCTGTGAAAAGGTTGATAGCCCACTCATACTCCAAACCTGTAAGATCGGTGCTACCGCCCTTGGTGAGGTTGGGAACAACGTCGATCTGCTCTTTATAACCTACACGGATAGTCTTTTCCTCCTCCGCGATAGTCAACTCCACACCATCGATGGGGTTATCGGCCAAGGTACTCTTATCCTCATAGCAGCCTACGTTAACAAGGGCTGCAAAAAGAGCTATAATTAATGTTATTTTCTTCATAATCACAAAATATTAATATTTTCTGGCCTCAACAGGCTGACCAATCAACTTACCACCATCGTGCAACAGCGGTGAACCATTCTTCTCGGCATAATCAGCCAAATAGTCCTCCAAAATCTTGGCATAAGCCTTATACAAATCGCCATTATAAATCCAGGTGTAACGAGGCAAATAGTTGTAGCAATTATCTAAATTTGCACCGTTAGCTTGGCTACCGTGAGCCTCTACGCTACCCCAGTCATCCCAACCCAAAGCATCTACGATGGCAAGGTGAGCCGATGTAGAGTAAGAGTTAAGTGATGTAGAGATAAAGTTAGTCTCACCCTTGATAAGCATATTGTATGAACGCTTCAAGTTGTTGTTTGTAGGAGCAGGAAGGATGTTGTTCCAAATCAACTTGGCTGTCAAATACTGCTCGGGGCCTACGTTAAAGTCAGCTGACTTCTCCAACTTAACAGTAAGCTCGTAGCTGACAGATGCCAACTCGGCTGTATTAGCAATCTTCACGCGGATATAACCCTCACGCTTACCAGCGGGGATCACTGCGTCCAAAATCTCGTAAGAGCCTGCAGGAGCAGTTGTCTCCTCGGCAACAACAGCAACACCTACCTTACGGTCAACGTCGCTAAGCATACCAATGATGCTTACAGGAATATCAAACTCGGTTGACGCGTCCAGAGGGTTCTGGATGAAAGAGTAGCTACCATACCAAATACGATCCGCTGAGCTGTAACCAGCATACTGAGTATCAACAAGTTCACCATTCTCACCGGTGCCACCAATACCGGGGAAACGGACAGCATTGAGGTTCTCAACCGAAACGCCCAAATCCTCGATATTACCCTCGCCGAATGTAGGGATCTCGCTTGTCTCGCAACCAACAGCAATAAATGCCGCAGCCGCCAAAACCAATGATTTATGTATCAAATTTTTCATCTTCTTCAATAATTAAATGTTACTGAATACGTCCGTTCTGTATCTCGAATGTAGGATAAGGCAATACATACTGCTCGTCACCTACTGTACCCTCCCACAAAGGCAGAGTCTCGGCACCGGTACGCTTGTAGTAGTAGAACATCACACCCTCGCAAAGGAACTCCTTGTGGTACTCCTTCTTAATCTCGTTCTGTGCCTCCTCAACGCTCATCTCGGCGTTCAACTCATCGTAAACACCACGCTGGTTACGAACAACAGTCAATAACTCCAAAGCCTTGGCAACGTTACCCTGAGCCAAATAGCACTCGGCAGCGATATAATACATCTCGGGCATACGAATCAAAGCAACACGGTTGCTATAATTCTTATTATAAGATGTATTCTGCTGAAGCTTCAAAGGTGCATAACCTGCATTGATACCATCCGGTTGGTGGTAGAGCAACTTTGTAAGACGATAGTCGGTAGAGCTGTTCTCATACAATGCAACAGTCGCATCTGTAGTCAAATAATAGACACTTAAGTCGGTATCTACATAATTAGCCTTCAAGTAAGCTGATGTTGCGTTTGTAAACTTATCGGGGTTGATGTTCAAAGCAAAGATCTGCTCCAAAGCCATCGCGGGATAAGTATTGTAATCGGTATCGCTCATCCAACGTGTAACGTTGTAAGAGTCCAAATTATCGCCTGAAGAGAAGTATTTTTCGATAACCTCCTCGGCAGCAGCCAAAGCCTTAACCTTGCTATCGGCAGAGCCCTCCCACAAATATGCACGAGCCATCAAAGCCTTTACTGCATAGTAGTTAAGGTGAAGGCTACGGAAGTTATAGAAACCATCGATATTAACATCGGCGTACTCATTCCAAGCCTTCTTGCCTGTCAAAGGATCGCTCTCGCCCAAAAGCTCGGCTGCAGCCTCCAAATCGGCAATCAAGAGCTTGAAGAACTCCTGTGACTTAACCTGAGGAACGGGATTCTTCGATACTACGGTTACATAAGGAACAGCATACTTGCCATCGATCTCCGACTTGCGGCCTGCCCAGTTACCATAACCAAAGAGGCGCATCAACTCAAAGTGCATATATGCGCGGATAGCCAAAAACTCACCCTTGAATACGTTGTAGTTGATAGGATCCATAATACCCTTCTTCGCATCGATATTTGCCAACGCAGCATTTGCATTTGCAATTACGTTGTAAGCCTGCGCCCAAGTGGCCTCGATACGAGATACGGCTGAAGTTGCGGTAAAACCATAGTTCTGGAGATAGTAATCACCAGCCGTAGAGCCAGCCAAAGCATAAGGAGTAAACTGGCGAGCCATCATCTCGACCATACCCCACGAGAGATCCTTTCCATAAAGAGCGTTATCGGTCATATTGATGTAGCAACCAATAAGCGACTGACGGAAGCCCTCCTCTGTGCTAAAGTGCGCCTCCTCGCGAATCTCCGAATTGGCAGTCTCGTCGAGCCACTTCTCGCACGAGGTCATCATCACTGCGCTCGCAAGGATCGCTATAATATATATATATTGTCTTTTCATATCTTATACGTTATTTAGAAGGTTGCAGTAAGTGAGAATGACATTGTACGAGCAAACGGATATGTCAAACCACGCTCGATCTTGATTGAAGACCACTGTGCCACATCGTTCATATAGAACTGCAAGCGCAAACGCTCCATGTGCAAAGGCTCGATCAGCTTGCGGGGGAACTCATAATACAATGAAACTGTACCCAATGAAAGCTCGCTACGCTCCTGTACGAAACGTGTAGTTGCCAAAGTTGTAACGGGAACCTCCTTACCATCTACGTAGGTCATACCCAAACGCTTGAATGAGGTAACGTCACCGGGGTTATGCCAACGGCCGAGCAATACGCGACGGTCAACGTTGTAGTTTACGTCGATATTCTCAACACGGTCAACCAAAGTGTAGTTGTACATCTGGCAATCGGTCAAGAATGAGAATGTAGCCGACAAACCAAAGCCCTTATACTCGGCTGTGAAACCGAAGTTACCACGATACTTAGGATCTGAATCACCAGCAGCAATCATATCTGTTGAGTCGTAGGTATAAGTCAATGTACCATCCTTCTTAATATAAAGCTCGTTACCAGTCTGAGGATCGATACCTGCTGAAGGCACTGCCCAGATGGTATTCATAGACAAACCATCCTGATACATCAATACGGGAGCTGATGAGCCCTGCTTCTCGGCCATCTCAAGCATAGAGTCGTTGTAAGACTTCATGCTCTCTGAAAGGCGGATAATCTCGTTCTGGTTGTGTACCAAAGTACCGAAGATGTTAACGAAGCCCTTCTCGCTCTGCCATACAGTGTAGTTAGCCTTAATCTCGAATCCCTTGTTACGAACCTTACCCAAGTTATCCTTAACGGTAGAGAAACCGGTTGAAGTGGGGATAGTCATATCGGTCAACATATTCTCTGTGTCAGAGATATAGTAGTCGAATGAAAGGCCGAGGTTCTGAAGACGCATATCAACACCCACGTTGTAGTCCATCTTCTGCTCCCAACGCAAGAGGCTGTTAGCCAACTGTGCGAGGTAAGCACCTGTCTGACCCTGATAGTTAACACCGGTGTAGTACTTGTAAGTTGCTACAGCAGCATTTGTCGAGAAGTTCTGGTTACCAGTCAAACCGAGTGAACCACGAATCTTGAACTGCTTGAACCACTCAACATCCTTCAGGAATGCCTCATTGTGGAGGTTCCAACCTGCACCGAATGAGTAGCTTGATGCCCAACGGTTGTCGCGACCATAGAGTGAAGATGCGCTGGCACGGTAAGTTGCATCAACCAAGTAGCGGTTGTCGTAGTCGTATGATACGGCAGCCAAGAAGCTGATCTCGCGGTTGAGCGATGACATACCTACGGGGATTGTACCCTCGGCATACTGGCGAGCGAAAGTGATATCGGCCAAGTTGTTGTTGGGGAATCCCTCGGCAGTGTGCTGATATGTAGAGTACTTTGACTCAGCGATAAATGCACCGGCATTGGCAAAAATTGAGTGCTTGCCGAACGACTTGTTGTAGTTGATGTTCAAGTCGGCAGAGAGTGAGCTTGACTTACCGCTCTCGAGGATATATCTACCACGACGGTTAATCAAATCCTCTGATGTGTAATCAGCAAATGTTGAGTGAGTAGAGGGCAAGAACGAGTCGGCATCGTCACGCTGCTGTGAAACACCAATACGAGCTGTAACCTTCAACTCCTGGATAGGCATCCACTCAGCATAGAAGTTGTTGGTAAACTTCAAGTAGCTTGAAGTGAGTGAAGTACCGATAATTGCATCATACATCGGGTTGGCGATCTTTGTTGCCGAACCATCGGCTTTCTCGCCCTCGGCCCAACGCAAGATGTTACCCTCGGCATCAGTTGCCTGCCAGAAGGGGTTCATCTTGGCATAGTCACCAAACGAACCGTAAGGAGAATCGGCACTCTTATTTGAGATTACCGACATGATGTTACGGAAAGTAAGCTTCTTTGTACGATAAGAGATGTTAGCGTTACCCTGGAAGCTTGAACGGTCAGAACCCTTCATAACACCGGCTGTGTTGTTGTAAGAGGCATCCAACATAGCGCGCAAGCTCTCGTTACCCAACTCAACAGCGATGTTGTGCTTGTGACCTACACCTGTACGCAAAGGCTTCGCCAACCAATAAGTGTCGAGACCCTCCAAAGCCAGCTTCTTACGTGAGTTGTAAAGGTTGAGCAGGTTGCTCTGCAACTCGGGGCTATCAGCCTCGTAAACACCCTCCATACGCTCTACCTCCAACTTCTCCAACGCGTTACACAAGTCGTAAGAGGTCAAATCGGGAGCCTCTACCGACAAGCTACCTGTATAGGTGATGCGCTGCTCGTTACCTCTCAAACGCTTTGTCTCGATTACGATCACACCATTTGCAGCCTTCGAACCATACAACGCCTTTGCTGCAGCATCCTTTAGGATGGTAA
>JAGBIR010000137.1 GCA_017934845.1 Alistipes sp.
AATACGCCTTTCTGGGTGCTGTATCTGTTGCTTACCGCAATGATGCTCTTCTCGGCATTGCTCTTCCAGTCAAAGACTATGCGCGCCCTGATTTTCATCCCGATTGCACTTGGCGTGGCACAGAAATTCGGCTATCCGGTTATGAGCCTTGCATTCCCCGTAGCTCTGCTTATCGAGCACGTTTACGTTTTGCCATTTAACTCAAAACCGGCTGCACTGCTCTACACCACCAACCACTATAGCTGGAGCGACACGTTCCGCTTTGGTATTACTATGATGCTCATTGGCTGGGCAATGATTATCATTTGGGGTGAGACCGTTCTTCGCTGGATGGGCTACACCGAGGGTTTGTTCTTTTAACTAATAAATCAAGGGGGTTACAATGATTGACATAATGACCAAAATACACGACAAATTCTCTATCGAGTTTAAGGTCGGCTTTGTGACGCGTCGAAAGATGCGACATAACGATTTTTCGGTCTATATGTGGATTTTTATACCCAATTCGCTGGATATTAACCCCTCGACATATACCAAATCGGACTTCTATCGCGACGTTAAGTCTAACGTACGACTCATAACTCCGCGTTTTCTATTGCGCAACATTGTCGATGGCGATGCCATACCACTGCAAAATATCAAGCAGGCGATGGAGAAAATGGCGAGCGACCCTACGCGCAGCACAGCCGCCGAGTATGAATTGCAGATAAAGATTTTCTCGGCTATCGTCAAGAGTGCGCTGCGTGCCGAGGTAAACCATATTGTAGGTACAAACCAGCAATATGACGATATTGTCTATCTGTGCAGGGAGTATGCGAAAAATGCCCGCAACATACTCGATAGCTATCGCGAGCTGTTCCCCATAATCAACACTCCCAGCGTGACGCAGGCGAGCCTCGAACACTTCAAGTTTGGCGACGAGTTTATGAGCTATATGCTCAACCAATACACCTTCCGCCTGCTTGAATTCCTGAGCCAAGACAAGAGCCTTTATAGTTACGAAATTTCGGCTTTGTCGGACCTTTTGCGTAAGGAACAGGTGTATTGCAAGAAGATGGCATACCTTACTATCAACGAACACGATGCGCTCGAGAATCGCAATCTGATTTACTCGCACGGCATTTTGAAGAAGTATGTCGAGAGCGCGCTCTACCTGCGAGTGCCAAAGAAGCGCGACGGAGTGATGATCGAGCAGCTATATTACAGCGTGGCGGCAGGTCTGTCGATGATTTTTGCAACCATCATCAGTTTCTATTTCCAGCAGCGATTCGGCAACTTCACATGGCCGTTCTTTATAGTACTTGTCATAAGTTATATGGGCAAGGATCGCATTAAGGAGCTGGCACGTTATTACTTTGCCCACCGTAAGGGTAGCAAATATTTCGATAATAAGGCTAAAATCAGCATTGGCGAGCGCAATATCGGATGGATTAAGGAGGGTGTCGATTTCCTCCAAAAGAGTAATATTCCGCAAGAGGTTATGCAACTGCGTACCAAGCACCACATCTCGCCCGCCGAGAGTTTTATCTACGATGATAAGGTGCTATTGTATCGTAAGTGGGTACATATCGACCGCGAGCGGATGGTTGCCAACAACGTCTATCACACCGACGGCATCAACGATATCATACGCTTGAATGTCAATAATTTCCTCCAAAAGATGGATAACCCGTATGTGCCGCTGCAAGTCATCGACGAGGAGAATAATATGCACAAGATTGACTGCCACAAGGTCTATTTCCTGAATATTGTTATGCAGTATCAGTACGACGACAAGACCGATTATAAACGCTTCCGCGTATCGCTATCGCGCAATGGTATAGAGTCGATCAAGGAGATTGTTTAACATAAGAGGGGAGTGTTCAAATTCGCAGAACACTCCCCCTCTCTCATCCAGAATTCATATAACAATAGCCACTTTGAAGCTGCTCGCAGACCAAAAAAGCCTTGTTAGACGAATTCCTTCTGCTTCTTATTAACCCCTAAATTATCTAATCGTCGATGTCGATTATTTGGCACTGCTTATCGAATGTAAGTTCCATTCCATTCGAAAGCTTTACCTCCCAACTGCGGCGATCACGTTCCAGTCGCACAATACGCTCGGCGGCATAATGCTCCGCCACATACTTTTTTACACCCTCGGGCACCAAAGTCGCAGGCACTGCCCCACCACGAGCATCCACCTCCTGCCACTCGCCCGATGCTGTAAAGTCGATATGCGTACCATCGGCAAGCGTAACGTCGTAATCGTGCTCACCAAAGTCACGATCCTGCGTTACGAGCGTAGGCTTCTGATCGGCAAAATAGCTCTTCAAAAACTCCTGCGCCTTTTGTGGCAACTTCTCAATCGAGATAGGTTTGTTATCTGCGCAAGCCATCGCAGCCGCAAGCAGAATAGTACCTAAAGTCAAAAAAATCTTTTTCATAATCCGTAAAGTCTTTTTAGTTTCAAACTCTTTCCTATCTCCTTTACAAAGATTGTACAAAAAATCGACTTGTGTTAAGGATTTTTATATCCTTTTCTGATACACCAATAAAATATACTTATACCTGACAAACCTAAAACAGGCACTCATCTTCGCCAAAAATAGCCTATATCAAGCACAAATTACTCCCACCGATAGCCCAGACCAAAAAAACGATTTAATAATTTTGAGCATAAAATAAAAACCTATACCTTTGTGTATAAGGTACACATATTGCAGGAGAGCTTTAACAAAGGATTTTAAGTGCAATAACAAAACGCTAAAGTATGAATATAGCTATCGTTGGTACGGGTTACGTTGGGCTTGTTACGGGCGCGTGTTTTGCCGAGATGGGTATCGATGTGACATGCATCGACATCAACATCGACAAAATCAAGCAGCTCGAACAGGGCATAATCCCCATCTACGAACCCGGGCTGGAAGATATGGTTCGTCGTAACGTCGATGCCGGACGCCTACACTTCGACACCGACCTGAAGGCTCATCTCGACAAGGTAGAGGTTGTTTTCTCGGCCGTAGGTACCCCACCCGATGCCGAGGGGGCTGCCGACTTGAGTCAGGTTATGGAGGTGGCACGCACGTTTGGCCGCAACATAAAGCGTTATACGCTTATGGTAACCAAATCGACCGTTCCCGTAGGTACTGCCCACAAGGTTAGGGAGACTATTTGCGAGGAGCTACGCAAGCGCGGCGAAGATATACCGTTCGACGTGGCATCAAATCCCGAATTTTTGAAAGAGGGTGCTGCCGTAAAGGATTTTATGACACCCGACCGCGTAGTCGTTGGTGCCGACAGCGACCGCGCCCGTAAGATTATGGCACGACTCTACAAGCCATTTATGCTCTCGGGCGAGAGAATGATTTTTACCGACATAGCAAGTGCCGAGATGATAAAATATGCAGCCAACTCGATGCTCGCAACACGCATATCGTTTATGAACGACATTGTAAATCTCTGCGAGAAGGTGGGTGCCGATGTAAATATGGTCCGCAAAGGCATTGGAGCCGACACCCGCATAGGCCGCAAATTCCTCTACCCGGGCTGCGGCTTTGGTGGCTCGTGCTTCCCGAAGGATCTGCGCGCACTTATCAAGACTGCCGAGCAGCACGGATGCCGTATGCGCGTCTTGGAGGCCGTTCAACAGGTCAACGAGGAGCAGAAGGGCATACTTTTCGAGAAGCTCGCGCGTCACTATAACGGCAATCTGGAGGGTCGCACGGTATCGCTCTGGGGTTTGGCGTTTAAGCCCGAGACCGACGATGTGCGCGAGGCTCCGTCGCTGGTGCTTATTGAAAAATTGTTGAATGCAGGTTGCAAGATTAAGGTCTATGACCCTATTGCGATGGAGAGTTGCCGTAGCGTCGTAGGCGACAGAGTGACCTACTGCCGCGATATGTACGAGGCTACAATCGACAGCGAGGCCCTGATGCTCATTACCGAATGGAAGGAGTTTCGCGTGCCGAGTCTCGATGTGTTGAAGGCTACAATGCTCACACCGCTCATTCTCGATGGTCGTAACATCTACGATCGCGAGGAGATGGAGGAGCATGGATTTACATACTACAAAATAGGATAGAAGGATGAAGATTCTCGTCACCGGTGCAGCAGGATTTATTGGTTTTCACCTAACGTCGCGTCTTTTGAAAGAGGGGCACGAGGTGGTCGGTGTCGATAATCTGAACAGCTATTACACGCCCTCACTCAAGCTGGACAGATTGGCCGAGTTGGGTATCACGACTACATTGGGCAAGGCGGGCAAGATAATCAAGAGCCAAAGCCAGCCATCATTAAGTTTCGTCGAGGCCGATATTGCCGACAGAGTTTTTATGCCCGCGCTGTTTAAGACAGAGCAGTTCGACTCTGTGGTAAATCTTGCGGCACAAGCCGGCGTACGATACTCACTTGAGAATCCGTTTGCCTATGTTGAGAGCAATGTTGTAGGTTTTCTAAACATTCTGGAGTGCTGCCGCCACAATTCGGTTGAGCATTTGATATATGCTTCATCGAGTTCGGTTTACGGCTCAAACGCAAAGACTCCCTTTGCCGAGAGTGACGAGGTCAACTCACCCGAGAGCCTTTATGCCGCCACAAAACGCAGCGACGAGTTAATGGCTATGTGCTATGCAAAGCTCTATGGTCTGCGCTCGACGGGACTCAGATTCTTCACCGTCCATGGCCCGTGGGGAAGACCCGACATGGCACCTATGCTCTTTGCCGATGCAATATCGGCACACCGCCCCATAAAGTTATTTAATGGCGGAGATATGGAGCGCGATTTTACCTTTATCGACGATATTGTCGAGGGTGTCGTTCGCGTTATAACAACGCAGCCCATAGCGACCGAATCGGATAGGCCGCACGCAATCTACAATATCGGCAGTTCAAGGCCCGTTATACTCGGAGAGTTTATCGCAGAGCTGGAGGCGCAACTTGGCTGCAAGGCCGAGCGCGAGAGTTTGCCTATGCAGGCAGGCGATGTTAAGCGCACCTATGCCGACACATCGCTTTTGGAGCAGAGGTTCGGCTATCGTCCCACAACGTCGCTCCACGATGGAGTTAAGGCCTTTATTGATTGGTATAAAAATTATAAACTAACAGATATATGACAAAAGGTATCGTTCTTGCCGGTGGTAGCGGCACACGCCTCTACCCCATAACAAAAGGCGTCAGCAAACAGCTGCTACCCATCTATGACAAGCCGATGGTATATTACCCCATCTCGGCCTTGATGACAGCCGGCATACGCGACATTCTAATCATCTCTACGCCACAGGATCTGCCCGCCTTTAAGCGACTGCTGGGCGACGGTGCAGACTATGGTGTGAAGTTCAGCTATGCCGAGCAACCTTCGCCCGACGGATTGGCTCAAGCCTTCATCATTGGCGAGGAGTTCATTGGCGAGGATAACGTATGCTTGGTCTTGGGCGACAATATCTTCCACGGTGCGGGCCTTGCGGATATGCTCTGCGAGGCGGTACGCGCAGCCGAGCAGGAGAAGAAGGCTACCGTATTCGGCTATTGGGTAGATGACCCCGAGCGTTATGGCGTGGCGGAGTTCGACAAGGAGGGTAACTGCCTTTCGATAGAGGAGAAGCCGCAAAACCCGAAGTCGAATTATGCCGTTGTAGGGCTCTACTTCTACCCCAACAAGGTTGTCGAGGTGGCAAAGAGCATCAAACCTTCGGCACGTGGCGAGTTGGAGATTACATCGGTAAACCAGCGATTCCTTGCCGATGGAGAGCTTAAGGTGCAGCGTTTTGAGCGCGGCTTTGCCTGGCTCGATACGGGTACGCACGACTCATTGGCCGAGGCGTCGATCTTTGTAGAGGTTATCGAGAAGCGTCAGGGTCTGAAGATCGCCTGCTTGGAGGGCATAGCCTACCGCAACGGCTGGATCAGCGAGGAGCGTATGCGCGAAATAGCCCAGCCTATGATTAAGAATCAATATGGGCAATATCTGTTGAAGGTTATTGACGAGTTAAAGCGAGAGTTATAAGATGAAGGTGATAAAAACCGATATAGAGGGTGTAGTGATTCTCCAGCCGGACGTGTTTGGCGACAAGCGCGGCTACTTTATGGAGAGTTGGTCACAACCTCGTTTCGATGAGGCTGTGCAACCCATTCGCTTCGTGCAGGACAACGAGAGCAAATCGCGTTATGGCGTGTTGCGCGGCCTACACTACCAAAAAGGGAGATATTCACAATCGAAGCTGGTGCGCGTTGTAAAGGGTCGAGTTTTGGATGTCGCGGTCGATATTCGTCGCGGCTCGCCCACCTTCGGCCGCTATGTTGCCGTTGAGCTTACCGAGGATAACCACCACCAGCTCTTTGTACCGCGCGGCTTTGCTCACGGTTTTTCGGTATTGAGCCAAGAGGCTATCTTCGAGTATAAGTGCGACAATCTCTACGCCCCCGAGCAGGAGGGTGCCATTGCGTGGAACGACCCGGCGATTGGCATCGACTGGAAATTACCGGCCGAGGATGTTATCCTTTCGGCAAAGGATGCCGCTCACCCCACTTTGGCCGAGGCAACCGATCTATTCGACTACAACACCGATTATTATGCAGAGTAAGCTGAAAATACTTGTAACAGGCGCAAATGGCCAGCTGGGTAGCGAGATGCGTCGCTTGGGTGCCGTTTCGCCCAACGAATATATATTTACCGACGTTGCCGAGCTGGATATTACCAATGCTCAAGCCGTTATGGCGTTTGTCAAGGAGCAGGGCGTAAACGTTATTATAAACTGCGCTGCCTACACCAATGTCGATCGCGCCGAGGATGATGAGCCGACTGCAGAGTTGATAAACGCTACAGCGGTAGGTCATCTGGCTCGCGCGGCAGTGTCCAACGATGCGACGTTGATACATATCTCGACTGACTATGTATTTGGCAGTGAGGGCAATACTCCGCGTTCGGAGGATATGCCGCTCAACCCATTGGGCGTTTATGGTCGTACCAAGCTACATGGCGAGCAGGCAATTGCCGAGTCCGGCTGCAAGGCTTTGATTATCCGCACGGCATGGCTCTACTCAGAGTTTGGAGGAAACTTCCTGAAGACGATGTTGCGCCTTACGTCGGAGAAGGAGTTTATAAACGTGGTGTTCGATCAGGTTGGCACTCCTACCTATGCGGGCGACTTGGCTTTGGCTATCTTCTCGATTGTCGAGGGTGGCCTTTAAGAGGGCAAGGAGGGTACGTATCACTTCTCGAACGAGGGAGTATGCTCGTGGTATGATTTTGCGGTTGAGATTGCTCGCGCCGTAGGTAACACGAAGTGTAAAATCAACCCCTGCCACAGCTCGGAGTTCGCCTCGAAGGTTACACGCCCTGCCTATTCGGTTTTGGATAAGACAAAAATCAAAGAGACCTTCAGCATAGAGATTCCCCATTGGAGGGAATCGATGTTCTACTGTTTGAAACGCCTTTTGACACAACAATAAAGCTATCAATTTATGAAAAATATACTTATAACAGGCGGTGCCGGATTTATCGGCAGCCACGTAGTAAGACGCTTTGTCGAGAACTATCCCGACTATCGTATCATCAACCTCGATAAGTTGACCTATGCCGGCAATCTGGCCAACCTTAAGGAGATAGAGGATAGGCCGAATTACACCTTCGTAAAGGGCGACATTTGCGATTTTGAGCTGATGTGCGAGCTGTTCGACCGCTACGATATCGATGGCGTTATCCATCTTGCGGCCGAGAGCCACGTCGATCGCTCGATTAAGGATCCCTTTACCTTCGCCCGTACCAATGTGCTGGGTACGTTATCGCTACTTCAGGCTGCACGCCTTAAGTGGGAGGCCAAACCAGAGAAGTACGAGGGAAAGCGCTTCTACCACATATCGACCGACGAGGTTTATGGAGCTTTGGAGTTTGATTCGACGCTCTTTACCGAAGACACGAAATACGATCCCCACTCGCCCTACTCGGCATCGAAAGCCTCGAGCGACCACTTCGTCCGCGCCTTCCACGACACCTACGGAATGCCTACGATTGTGACCAACTGCTCGAATAACTATGGCCCGTATCAGTTCCCCGAGAAGCTCATACCGTTATTTATCAACAACATACGCCACCGTCGTCCGCTCCCCGTTTATGGTAAGGGCGAGAACGTGCGCGACTGGCTCTATGTCGAGGATCACGCACGCGCCATCGATCTGATTTTCCACCGCGGCCGAGTTGCCGAGACCTACAACATCGGAGGCTTCAACGAGTGGCGCAACATTGACCTTATAAAGGTTATTATAAAGACTGTCGATCGCCTTTTGGGCAATGCGGAGGGTACGAGCGACGACCTTATAACCTACGTTACCGATCGTGCCGGCCACGACCTGCGTTATGCCATCGACTCGCGCAAACTCAAGGAGGAGCTGGGCTGGGAGCCTTCGCTCCAATTCGAGGAGGGCATCGAGAAGACCGTTCGCTGGTATCTGGATAATCAGGAGTGGATGGACAACATCACATCGGGCGAGTACGAAAAGTATTACGAAGATATGTACAAAAACCGTTAAGCATATTGCTGCCCGACCCGTAGCTCGCCCCCAAACAAGGCTTCGGCAACAGCAACTGTACACAAAGCTATGGCCCTAACGTCGATAAAGAAGAATTTTGCCTATAAGAGCATACTGAATCTGTCATCCTATGTGGCAGCATTCATTGTGTTCCCCTATACGTCGCATATCTTCGGCGCCGAGCGCATTGGATTGGTCAACTTTGTTGATAATACGGTCAACTACTTCCTGCTCTTCGCCACGATGGGCATAGGTCTGTTGGGCGTCAGGGAGATTGCCGCCGTAAAGCACGACGAGAGGGAGCGCAGCCGCGTCTTTGCCAATATTTTAGGCCTCAACCTTGCGTTTACGCTCATAACACTTATAGTCTATGCCATCGCAGTGCTGTCGATACCGCGCTTGGCGGCACACCCCGAGATGTTCTTTATGGGTGGCGCAAAGATTCTCTTTACAGCATTGGTTATCGAGTGGTTTTTCTCGGGAATGGAGAATTTCCGCTACATCACTCTGCGCAGCATCGCCATACGCGTGCTATATGTCGTGGCGGTATTTCTGCTGATTAACAACCGCGACCAATATATACTCTATTTTGCCATTACGGTGGCTTCGGTCGTTATCAATGCGCTGATTAACATCTTCTATGTCAGGAAGTTTGTCCGCCCGTCATGGCGCGATATGTTTGATATGCGCTACACGCGAACCAATCTTTCGCTGGGCCTCTATTCGATAATGACCTCGATGTATCTTACGCTCAACGTCGTCTATCTGGGATTCGTTGCAGGCGACACCGAGGTAGGCTACTACACCACAGCCTTCAAGCTCAACACCGTTATGCTGGGCCTATTCTCCGCCTTTACCAACGTTATGCTGCCTAGGATGAGCGCATTGGTAGCAGCCGGAGAGAAGGAGGAGTTCCAGATAATGATAAACAAATCGTTCTCGGCCGTCGCAACGTTCAGCATCCCGCTGGTGCTGTGCAGTATGGTTATGGCTCCTCAAATTATCCATATTCTGGCAGGTAACGACTTCGATGGTGCAATACTTCCTATGCGCATCATCCTGCCGGCGGTCATAATGGCCGGCATTGCGCAGGTCTTGGCTATTCAGATTATTATGCCACTAAAGCACGACCGCACGCTACTCATTGCATCGGCCATAGGAGCCACTATAAGCATCATAATAAACATCTTTGTTGTACCACATTTAGCCAGCATTGGCTCGGCCATAGTGCTTTTGTCGGCCGAGACGGTCGTGACGGGCACATATATTGTATATGTGATACGCAAGAAGATTGTGAAGATTCCTTTCAAACTATTTGTACGCAGTCTGCTACTCTCGCTACCTTGTGTGGCAATATGTATAGCCTGCGCACACCTTATCGAAAACCCATTTATATCGTTGGCGACAGCCCTCGTTACAAGTGTGGCGTGCTGGTGCGCCATTAACTTTAGAGAACTGCGACAATATTTGGGTATCTAATGGATGTCTCGATAATCATTGTAAATTACAATACACTCTCAACAACAGCCGCCTGTATCGATCGTATTGTGGAGGCTACTCTCGGCGTAAAGTTCGAGATTATCATCTTCGACAACGCCTCGACCGATGGCAGTCGCGAACACTTCTCGGCCGACAGGCGCGTTAGCTATATCTATCATCACGAGAACATAGGTTTCGGCCGCGCCAACAACCTTGCCTTGGAGCGTGCGCGCGGACGGAATATTCTGTTCCTCAACCCCGACACACTGCTCGTTAACGATGCTGTTTCGATACTCAGCCACTATCTCGACCGCAATGCCGATGTTGCCGTCGTAGGAGGAGATCTCTTCGACGAGAGGATGCAACCTGCTCTATCGTTTCGACGGTTGCGTCCTTCAATCTGGTGGGAACTGAGCCTTCTGCTATGGCAGCTACCTCAACGGCTATGCTTTCCGCGCAGCTGGTACTTTAATCGGACTATTCGTCCCATCGATGTGGGCTACATTACGGGTGCCGACTTAATGGCGCGTCGCGCAGATTTACTTGCCGCGAAGGGTTTTGCGCCCGAGTTTTTCATGTATTACGAGGATACCGACCTCTGCCATAGGCTCAATAAAACAGGCCGCATAGTAGCCCTTCCCGATGCTCAGATCCAACACCTCGAGGGCGGCAGTTTCGACACTCACGGGATAAATCCCCGACGCGTACTGCTCACCGAGCAGGGCCGCCACATCTACTACCAACGCAACCACTCGCCGCGTCACCACTCAATAGCCAACCGCATCTATATGCTCACGCTGCGTCTGCACGGTGCGATACACAGACTCCTGCGCCACCATACGCGAGCCGCAGATTATGCGCTACGACTCAAAATTGTAAAGGATTTGCAACGTAGCATACAATCGGCAAGATGAATTCGCTACCCTATATTGCCGTTGTAGCCACTCTGCTACTACTCTATTGGTGCGAGCAAAAACCGCGCGGCGTGCCATCGGCTCGGGCGAAGATGAGCGAGGCAGCGGGCTGGGCAGCATTTGCCGTAATGCTTATTTTCATTGGCTTTCGCGGGCATCTATACTCCGATTTCATAAATTATTACCCCTTTTATAATGCCCTGCCCGACATTTTCCATCTCAACACGTCGTTCCTGAAACGCTATCTCTTCGAGCCCGGGTTTGTTGTCTATTCGTCGCTGATTAAGAGTCTTGGATTCGACTACTTTGGTTGGGTGGCCATAGGTACGCTTATCGACTTGGCTATCTATCGTCAGCTTTTTCGCCGCTATACCGACTCTGTCGTTCTGCCGTTTATATTTTTTATGGCATATAACGGTCTTACCATCGAGTTTAACCTCTACCGCAACGCCAAGGCGATGGATCTGTTTCTGCTATCGCTCCCCGCGCTCGAGCGGCGACACGTGGTGCGATATATGGCGCTAAATCTGCTCGGTACGACGTTTCATCTCTCGTCGGTGGTATATCTGCCATTGTACTTTCTGCTTCATCGGCCGATGTGCCGAGCCCTGCGCTGGGGTGGAATAGTTTTTGCCAATATAATTCTTTTGGGTGGAGTGAGCCTAATTGGCGAGATCTTGCAATCGTTGGAGGCGTTTCGGGCGATGGCTTTTTACGATAAGTTTTTGCGACACGCCACAAATGGCACAGCAGGCTACGCGCTATCGTTCGGCCACATAGAGCGAACGTTTACGATTGTGCTGTTTACCGCCATGTATGATAGGTTGGAGCGGTCAAGGCCGAGCAATAGAATATTCTATAACTGCCTATGGCTCTACTACATATCGTTTATGCTGCTGCACGAAGTTGAGGTATTCGTTGACCGCATACCGACGCTATTTGTCTGCGGATATTGGGTTTTATACAGCAACATCTCAACAATGAAGTGGCGTTGGCGGCAGGTAGTGATGCTCGTCGCAATTGTGCTGGCCATGGCAAAAATCACCATTGCCAACCAAAGTATAGCGGCGCGTTACGAGAATAGGATATGGGGAATAACGTCGTATAGAGAGCGTCGCTCGGAGGTCACTCCGCTACTATATAAATAATTGTCAGATATGAAAATACTATTCGATCATCAGATTTTTGCATCACAGACCTATGGCGGTGTCTCGCGCTACTTTACCGAGGTCATCCGTCGCCTGCCTCGCTCGATGTGGGAGGTCTCGGCTACGCACTCCAACAACCACTACGCGCGGCTCTATGGCGTGGTCAATTGCCGCGAGTTCCTTCCGCACACCAACTTCCGACACAAAGGACGGCTGATGGCCGAGCTGGGTAAACCTTATTCGAAATATAGGTTGCGATATGGGGAGTACGATGTTTTCCATCCGACAAATTTCGACACCTACTGCCTCTCTTCGCATGGCATCCGTCCGATGGTAGTGACCTATCACGACACCAATTTCATCACCGCACACAATCCTAACCGACGTATGGAGCGGCTGCAACGTATGGCGCTGGCGCGTGCCGATAGAGTGATTGCCGTAAGCGAAAACACTCGTCGCGACATTCTCCAGCACTTCGACATTGCACCCGAAAGAGTGTGCGTCATCCATCACGGGGTGAGCCGCCTTGCCGACGAGGAGTTTGCCTACAGAGCAGCTCCCGCGCGACCCTATATCCTCTATGTTGGCCTGCGACACTCGTTCAAGAACTTCCGCACCTTCGCACTCGCCTTCTCACTCATTGCGCACCGTTATCCCGACCTAAAGGTTGTCTGCACGCGCGAGGCATTCAATGGCGAGGAGATGGCACTTTTCCGACGGCTTGGTATTGCCGAGCGTATGCAGTCGATAGCGGCCGATGAGCCTATGCTGGCGCGGCTCTACACCAACGCGCGGCTATTTGTTTTTCCGTCGCGCTACGAGGGTTTCGGGATGCCGATACTCGAGGCTATGGCATACGGCTGTCCCTGCGCGCTATCAGACTCGAGTTGCTTTCCCGAGATTGCCGGCGATGCTGCCACATACTTCCCTTCAGACGATGCCGAGGCTATGGCCGATGCCATCGACGCGCTGCTAACGTGCGAGGAGTTGCGCTCAACACTTCGGCAGCGAGGCCGAGAGCGCGTAAAGCAATTCACCTGGGAGCGCAGCGCGAAACAGCACCTCAACCTCTATCTTTCGCTGGCATGACAGGGTGCATAATGGTTCTATACAATCCCGATTGGCAGCTGCTCGGCAGGGTGTTGGAGGCTCTCGCCGACCAAGTTGACCGCCTCTGCCTGGTAGATAATTCCGACGAGGATAACAGCTCGAAAATACCCCCAATCGAACATCTTGACTACATTCCGCTCAACGGGAACAGAGGCATTGCCGAGGCGCAAACATAGGCATACAACACCTTTTGGAGCGGCGATTTCGCTATATTCTCTTTGCCGACCAAGATAGCATAGCAACGGCCAATATGGTTGGCGAGCTGAAACGTCGTCACCGCATATTGAGTCGCACGTTCGATGTAGCAGCCATCGGCCCGACACCCATAAATCGCCATACTGAACGCCCCTATGTCTGCCAAAAGGATGAACGGATATTGCGACGGATGGAAATCGAGGGATATGAGTTCTGGGAGGCCCACAGCATTATCTCCTCCTTCTCGCTGATCTCGGCCGAAGCTCTCCGTCGAACGGGGCTTATGGACGACTCACTTTTTATCGACTTTGTCGATCAGGAGTGGTGCTGGCGGGCACGACGCAAAGGTCAAAGGGTGTTTATCGCCACCGACCTGCACTTTTCGCACGAGCAGGGACGGCATAGTTCGGCACTCGGCATAGAGCTGAAAATATCTACTCCGATGCGCCTCTATTTCCAGATTCGCAACCTGCTGTGGCTCGTGCGACGAGGCGATGCCCCTCGCGGCTGGCAACGGCGCAACCTCGCAAAGGCGTGCTACAAAATGGTTGGCTACCCATTGTTAATTGCCCCGCGCACGGCATATATCAAGAGTATTTTCCGCGCCCTGCGCGACGGATTATTCAGTAAAAGCACAAAATATGAATAGCGACATAACTGTTTTAATGGCCGTACATCGCGGTGAGAAGGCCGAGAATCTCGATGCGGCACTCCTCAGCCTGCATCATCAGACGCTACGGCCACAGCGAGTAATTCTCGTCGAGGATGGGCCCTTGACCAAGGCTCTGCACGATGTTATTCGGCATTGGCAACGGAGGTGGAAATCGCGTCTGCTGAGGGTGAAAAACCGAGAAAATATTGGACTTACCGCCTCGCTGAACCGCGGATTGGAGTTTGTCACTACATCGCTCATTGCCCGCATGGATAGCGACGATAGGTCGCATCCCCGACGCTTCGAGTGGCAGAGCCGATTCCTGCGTTCGCACCCCGAGATTGCCGTTGTAGGTGGTGCTATAAAGGAGTACGGAAGCGGAAGCAGCAATGGCCGTATGCGTCGTTACCCGCTGACGCACGATGAGGCTCTGCGCACCATCCACCGCGCTACGCCTCTTGCCCACCCAGCCGTAATGCTCCGCAGTGCGATATTCCAAAGCGGCATACGTTACGACGAGCGTTATCGCACAAGTCAGGATCTTGCTCTTTGGTTTGATTTGGTTTGTGCCGGCTATCGCATTGCAAACCTACGCCAAGCAGTCCTATACTTTCGCACCGACGATGCACTCTACAAGCGCAGAGGTCGCGCCAAGGCGTGGAATGAGTTTCGCATATATTGTCACGGGATAAGTCGCCTGCATGGCCCTCTTTCGTGGCGATACATCTTCCCGCTATGTCGTTTTATTTCGCGTCTGATGCCCTCGCCGATGATTCGTTGGCTATATCGCAGCGAATTACGTCGTGCAATTGTGGAGTAAAACCGAAAGCACGAAGATTATTGGGTTCTATCCATTTCACCCATAATATAGGGAAATGACTGTTACATACCCCCTCCCCTAAAGGGACTCCCCCTATTTTAGGGGGAGAGTTTATGAATTTCGCCCCTAATGTAGGGGAGATGTCACTTTAGTGACAGAGGGGTATAAAATATTATATGCCCACAACAATGTACTGTAAATTCAACCCCGCAGGCTTATTTTGAATTACAAAAAAATACCCCTGCACTTGTGGTGCAAGGGTATTTCGCTATTTAATGATTTAGTTTACTCGGCCTGCTCGGGACGCATAACAACCTTCACAAGGTTGCCATCAGCCAAAATCTTGGCAGCCATAGCCTTAACATCGTCGGCAGTTACAGCCTCGATAGCGGGCGCGTACTCGGTAATGTAATCCATCTCGTAGTCGTACCACTGATCGATAGCTGTTCTCCACCAAGAGTTCTGCTCGATAATCTTCTTATAGTTCTTGAGAAGGAACTCGCGAGTCTTATCCATATCCTCGGCAAGAGGACCCTCCTCGGCAATCTTCTTAATCTCGGCAACAACAATCTCGCTCAACTCGTCGGCCATCTGCTCGTTGGTATCGAATGCAACCTGCAAGAGATAGCTCTCGACGGGCTTTACGTTCACGCTACCACGAACCGATACACCATAAGTACCACCCTTCTCCTCGCGGATTGACTTCAAATAGCGGTTATCCAACGCCTGTGAGAAGTAGGTCATTGTCATCATATTCTTGATGGTGTACTCCTCGTCGCCCGAATAAGCGAAGAATACGCGAACCTTGGGCTGCTCCATCTTTGTACGGAAGTCGTTAACGACATTGCCCTTTGCGATACGTACGCCATCGTCGGTAAATACGTTGTTTGCTTTCTTCTTTGCGGGCAACGAACCGATATACTTCTCAACCAAAGGCTTCAACTCCTCGGGGCTCATATTACCAATGATGCGGAATGAGAAGTCGGCAGCGTTAGAGAAGAGCTTTGAGTGGATGCCGGCCATATCCTCCAACTTAATGGTCTTCAACAACTCGGGAGTGAGCTGCTGACGGTGGAAGTCGTTACCGTAGAGTGAGCCCATCATCTGCTGTGAGAAGATGAAGTCGGGGTTAGAGAGCTGGTTAGCCAACATAGTGTCGTAACGCTTCATAAGTGTTGCGAAGTCATCCTCGCTGAAGCGTGGAGCTGTGAACGAGAGATATACCAACTGGAACATAGTCTCAACATCCTTCAAAGATGAAGAACCAGCCACCTGATGCAAATAGTTACCTACACCAACAGCCGAAGATGCCTGCTTACCAGAGAGCTGCTTGTTAAGATCCGAAGCAGAGAACTTCGACAAACCAGACATACCCATTACGCTACCCAACATCTGTGAAGAGTAGTAGAGATCCTCGCCGAAGAGTGCTGCACCACCATCCGACTCAGCCGAGAGGCTTACGCGGTCGGCCTCGTAAGGAGTCTGCTTGATGATAACCTTGATACCATTCTTCAAAGTCCACTCAGTAGTACCGAGAGTTGCATTTACGCTCTCCTTCTTTACGGGTGAGCCCTTCAAAACAACATCCTCGCCAATCAGCGGCTCCTTAACCACGTTATCCTCGAAAGGAGCTACATCGGCAGCTACGGCAGCCTTCAACATATCAACCAACTCCTGCTCGGTAGGAACAGCTACGCCATCCTTCTCGGGTGACTGAACGATGATTACAGCATTCTTCAAAGGATTGTAGAGCTGCTTAACCGTTGCATTAATCATATCGAGTGAGATAAGTTCTGTAAGCTGCTTATCCAAATCGTGCTCAACGTCGGCATCGGGGATAGGAGTACCCAAACGGAAGTTGTCGATGCAACGATCGGCAAAGTGACCATGCTTGCGGTCCTCGCGGCTGTTATACTGAGTCTCGATGCTTGAAAGCAGGTTCTCCTTCGCGCGCTCGTACTCACCAGAGGTGAAGCCATAACGACGCATACGCTCCATCTCGGTCAACATAGCTGCATAACCCTCCTTGAGCTTGCCATCGGGAGTCATAACACCTGCGATATTGGCATCCAAGGTAGGACAGATACCGAATGAGCTTGCTACCGAGAAGCTTGCGCCTGTGAAAGGAGCATCGGGCTTACGCGCGATATCGCTCAAACGCTCGTTGATCATAACTGAGATGTAAGCCGATACGATGTCGATCATCTCGGCCATAACAGTGCTCTTATACTCCTTAGGCAGAGCGGGCTGCTTGTAGATAAGCTGGATGAGTGAACGCTGCTGCTCGGGATCGGTAAAGATGCTTACGATAGGTTCCTCGTTATCGGGGATAACAACAACCTCCTTCTTTGCTGCATCGGCTGCAGGAGCAGGGATGTCGGCCATAATGGTCTTAATCTTATGCTCAACGGCATCAACATCGATATCACCAACTACAACCACAGCCTGATAGTCGGGACGATACCACTTGTGATAGAAGTCGCGGATATCGTCATAGGTAAAGCTCTCCAAGCCCTCCAGATAACCAATCAGGTTACGCTCGGCATAGATAGTACCCTTACCTACGGCCTTCAACATCTCGATTGTAGAACGCCATGAAGCACCATCGCGAGTACGCAACTCCTCCTTGATGACACCACGCTCCGAGTCGATCTCCTTCTCCTCCAAAGCGATGAAGTGTGACCAGTCGTGCAGGATGAGCAACGTAGAGTCGATAACGCTCTCGCGTGCAACGGGGACATCGGTCATATAGTACTGAGTCAAATCCCACGAAGTGAAGGCATTAAGGTTGGCACCAAACTTTACACCAATCTTCTCCAAGTACTCGATCATACTCTTGCCGGGATAGTTCTTTGTACCATTGAAGGCCATATGCTCGAGGAAGTGAGCCAAGCCCTGCTGGTTGTCAGCCTCCTGCACGGCACCTACATCGTGAACGATATAGAAGTTAGCCATACCCTTGGGCTTCTCGTTGTGACGAATGTAATAGGTCAATCCGTTAGGCAAAACACCCTGACGGATAGCCTTGTCGGCGGGAATAGGCTGCTGAGGGTCAATCTGCGCCTGAACCGCTGCTGTAGCACCCAACACGAGGGCCACTACCAATAAAAATAATCTTTTCATAGTTATAAAAATTTGTTGTTGCAAATATACATAATTTTAAGAAATATGTTACTCGGTCTTGGGCTTCTTCTTAAAACACATACCCACGACCAGACCTACGAGCATACCCAAACCGAGGCACAATCCCATATCGCCAACAATCACACCGGCAACCACTCCAGCGGCCATACCAATCACAACGCCGCGCGTCATATAGGTCTCAACCATAACCTCTTCGGTATGCATCTTGGCCTCTTCGACCATCTTCTCATATTCGCTCTTCTCGATGGGCTTCTCCTCCAGAGCACTCTCATCGATGAACGGATTTTTCATCCTTCGCAAATCCATCTTCGCTCAAAAAGTTTTCAATCAAGCTCGCTGCAAAAAAATTCTTGCTCTAATATTAGTCGCACACTCTCTTATTAAAACTACAAATTTCGGCCATTATTTTTTTTCAGACAATATTTTTATCATTTTTTTTCATTCTTTGGAGCTTAATTACAAAAAATAACGTTTTTTTTCACTTTGCTTAACAACCTTAAGAAAATAATGTGTATATTTGTGTTAACAGAAATTACCTAAATCTTAAACTATATGAATGTAAATAATGTA
>JAGBIR010000138.1 GCA_017934845.1 Alistipes sp.
ATGGGCAGCGGCGATATGACCGCGCAGATGAAAGCGATGGGCTTTAACGTCATGGAAGAAAATATGTTGGCTGCCGAGAACCGTATTGGCGACTGCTCTTGGGTTAAGACAGGTAAGGTTGCTTGGGATTGGTGGAACGATTGGGGCATCGACGAGGGCGTTGACTTCGAGCCCGGCGTTAACAATGCTACCTACAAGTACTACATCGACTTCGCATCGAAGTTCGGCTTGGAGTATGTGGTTTTGGACGAGGGTTGGTATGTTCCCCAGTCAGGCGACTTGTACAACATCGTCGAGGAGATTAACCTCGAGGAGTTGATCGCTTATGCAAATGAGAAGAATGTGAAGCTCATCTTGTGGGCCGTAGCTACAATTATCGAGGACGAGCACTGCAAGCACTATGCCGATATGGGTATCGCAGGTTTCAAGGTTGACTTCATCGACCGCGACGACCAGAAGGCTGTTGACGTTGTTTACCGCCTTGCCGAGATGACAGCTGCTCACAAGCTCGTACTCGACATCCACGGTGTTTACAAGCCTACAGGTTTGAACCGTACCTATCCTAACGTTATCAACTTCGAGGGCGTTTACGGCCTTGAGGAGCTTAAGTGGAGCAATCCCAATATGCCCGAGTATGACGTTACATTCCCCTACATCCGTATGGTACAGGGCCCCGCAGACTATACTCCGGGTGCTATGCGTAACGCTACCCGCGACGGCTTTAAGATTGAGTACTACACTCCTATGAGCCAGGGTACTCGCGCTCATCAGGTTGGTTTGTATGTAGTTTGCGACGCGCCTATCGTTATGTTGTGCGACGCGCCTACACGCTACGAGGCTGAGCCCGACTGCACAAAGTTCATCGCACAGATGCCTACCGACATCGACCAGACCGAGATTCTTTCGGGTAAGATGGGCGAGTGGATTGTATCGGCTCGTAAGAGCGGCGAGAACTGGTATGTAGGTGGTCTTACAAACTGGACTCCGCGCGAGGTTGAGGTTGCTTTGTCGTTCCTCGACGAGGGTAAGGAGTACACAGCACAGATCTTGGCCGATGCTAAGGATGCTGACGTGAACCCCACAAAGTACACCATCACAACACAGAACGTAACGGCTGCTACTGCTCTTAATATGGCAATGGCTCCGGGCGGTGGTTTCGGCATTATCCTTACTCCCGTAAAGTAATGTAATAGACCACTTTACAAAAAAGGAACGCTATATAGAGGAGAGTTTTGCGAGATATGCTGCCGGCGTTTCGTAAAACTCTCTTTTTTCAAGGGGATATCCCTGCTAACCAAAAACTAAACACACTTTAGATATGAAAAGATTTTTGATGGCCGCTTTGGTGCTGTTGATGGCTTCGACAGCTGCGGCAAAGGTTAAGATGCCTGCTGTTTTGGGCAGCAATATGGTGTTGCAGCGCAATACCGAGGTTAACTTCTGGGGTGAGGCCGATGCAAACGCAAAGGTACGCATCACAACATCGTGGAACGGCGCGAAGTATAACGTTACAGCCGACAAGGATGGCAAGTGGGCAGTAAAGCTCACAACAGGCGAGGCCGGAGGCCCTTACACCATCGCCGTTAGCGATGGCGAGGAGCTTAAGCTGGAGAACATCCTCTTGGGTGAGGTATGGATCTGCGGTGGCCAGTCAAATATGGAGATGCCCGTAGGCGGTTTTATCAACCAGCCCGTAGAGAACTCTGCCGACTATGTTATGGCCGCTAACCAGTACCCCGGCATCCGTATGTTTACCGTAGCGCGTAACTCAACTAACGAGCCCCAGTCGGACTGCGTAGGCGAGTGGCTCTGCTCAAATCCTGCAAGCGTGGCATCGTTCAGTGCAACAGGTTACTTCTTTGGTCTTACACTCTACAAGGCGTTGGGTATTCCCGTAGGTTTGCTCACATCGAACTGGGGTGGCTCGACTATCGAGACTTGGATGTCAAAGGAGTCGGTTGCCGAAATTGAGGGTATCAACCACGAGTTCTGCAACTCATGGCGTGGCGATGCGTCGGAGACCGGCCGCTTGTATAATGGTATGATTCTTCCTATCGTGAACTACACAGCAAAGGGCTTCATCTGGTATCAGGGTTGCTCTAACCGTAAGAACTGGTTCGACTATAAGGAGCTTCAGAAGGGCCTTATCAACCTTTGGCGCAAGATGTGGGGCAACGAGGATATGCCATTCTATATCACACAGTTGGCACCATATAGCTACGAGGGTAACAACCTCCGTTCATTGCCGTTGGTAATCGAGGCACAGTATAAGGCTGCTGCCGAGTTGGAGAACGTTGCCGTAGCTCCTACTACCGACCTTGGTCACCCCACTTGCATCCACCCTGCAAAGAAGAAGCAGGTTGGCGAGCGTTTGGCTTGGTTGGCTTTGGCACGCGACTATAAGATGGCAGGCGTTCCCGCCGCAGCTCCTACCTATAAATCAATGGAGATTAAGGATAACGAGATCACTTTGTCGTTCAACCACCTCTCTGACGGCTCACCCAACGAGCCTAACTCATTGGTAGGCTTCAGCGAGACTCACACCTTGCGTATGGAGGGCTTCGAGATTGCCGGCGAGGATCAGGTATTCTACCCCGCAAAGGCTCGTATGATTTGGTGGAAGAATAAGATTGCCGTAAGCTCTGACAAGGTAGCGAAGCCCGTAGCTGTTCGCTATGCGTTCAAGAACTACTGCCCCGAGGCAAACGTTAAGACAACTTTCAACTTGCCTTTGGTTCCCTTCCGTACCGATAATTGGGAGATTCCTGCTGATCAGATTGGTGAGATTAGATAAACATCCACAATATGAGATTTAAGCATATTTTAATGGTAGCCGCACTGTGCATAGCACTCTGCGGCTGCCAAACTAAAGGCGGAGAGGTAAACGTTGGCGATTACCTCGAGAAATATACCTTTGGCGACGACAATACAATGGCGTTCCGCCGTGCCGTAGAGCAGGCACGCGCACAGAAGGCCGAGCGACTCGTCATCCCCGAGGGAACATACCACTTCTATCCCGAGCTGGCATTCGAGAAGTATGCCTATGTGACCAACAACAGCGCAGGTTTGAAGCGTTTTGTATTCGATTTGACCGATATGGAGGATTTTACTGTTGAGGGAAATGGCTCGAAGTTTATACTTCACGGCTTTGTGTCGGCCTTTACGATCGACAGTTGTAGCAACGTAACGATCAAGGACTTTACGATGGATTATGCCCGCACGTTCCATTCCGAGGGTAAGGTTGAGCGCGTAGGCGAGGGCTGGGTTGATTTGCGCTTCCCTGCCGATTATCGCTATGACATCCGCAATGGCAACCTCTATTTCTCGGATGAGCGCGGCAATAAGTACCCCTTCTCGCACCTTCTGGAGATGAATTCCGAGCGTCGTGAGCCCGAGTTTATGGCCAGCGACTATTGGCTTACCGACAACACTATCCCTGCCGAGAAGCGCGAGGATGGTACGGTGCGTATCTTCAAGGATAAACTCACGGCAAAGGTTGGCAACGTATTGTTCTTGGGCCCGGGCCATCGCCTCTGCCCCGCCATTGCCATCGATGAGAGCGCAGGCGTAAATATCCACGACGTTACGATTCGTCACGCCGGCGGTATGGGCGTTGTGGCACAGCATAGCCGCGACATTGAGCTTCTGCGCGTATATATCGAGCCGGAGGAGGGCAGCGAGCGTATGATAAGCATTACGGCCGACGCTACACACTTCACCCACTGCGAGGGCTACCTGCGTATGATCAATTGCCACTTCTTCAACCAGATTGACGACGCGACCAACATCCACGGCATGTATGGTATCGTAAAGCAGATTCTTGAGCCTAACCGCATCTTGGTGTTCTTCCCCCACGAGCAGCAGTATGGACTCGACGTATTGCGCGAGGGTCGTACGGTCGAGATGTTGAAGCAGATGAGTCTTACGACCTACGACGAGATTAAGGTTGAGGAGGTTGTGCGCCTGAACAAGGAGTGGTATGAGGTTGCATTTGCAAAGGATATTGCCGAGGATGCTGCGGTGGGAGACCTTATTACCGACATAAGCTATCCCGAGGTGTTGATTAAGGGTTGCCGCATGGGTAACAACCGCGCGCGTGGTCTGCTTTTAGGCTCACGCAAGCAGACCATCATCGAGGATTGCTACTTCCACATCCCCGGCTCGGCTATCTACTTCGAGGGTGACGGCTACTACTGGTATGAGCAGGCGGGTGTGCGCGACGTTATTATCCGCAACAACACCTTCGACAACTGCAACTATGGTTACTACCGCTGGGGTACGGCCTGCATAGCTGTTGGCTCTGGCCCGAAGGAGGATCGCCAGGCGAGCCGTTACAACCGTAACATCCTGATCGAGAACAACAAGTTCATCATCTCGGATCCACGCATTATGAACCTTTACAGCGTCGATGGTTGTACCTTCCGCAACAACGAGATTATCAAGTCGGATGCCTATCCCTACACGTTGGGCGAGACTCGCGCGTTTGTTACCGACGAGTGCCTCAACATCGATATCAAGACCGAGTAAAAAGATTAAACCTAAAATAGATGAAAAAGATTTTAATCGCATTGTTAGCTCTTCCGCTGCTTGCAGTGCAGGGTGCGGAGGCTAAGATTTATACCGTTAAGAGCCCCTCGGGTGCGCTTTGTGTGGCTGTAGATGTTGCCGAGCAGACAACCTACACGCTGGCGGTAAATGGCGAGCAGGTAATTGCCCCCTCGCGCATCGCTATGGAGTTGGAGGATGGCACTATGTTGGGCGACAACCTCCGCGTTCGCAAGGCCCTCACAGGCTCAAAGAGCGAGCATATCATTGCTCCGTTGTACCGTCAGGCAGAGTTTGATGCCGCGTATAACTACCTCACCATCCTCTCGCGCGATGGTTACTCGTTGGAGTTCCGCGCCTATGACGATGGTGTTGCCTACCGCTTTGTAACGGCAAAGAAGGAGGATTTGACAATCAAGAACGAGGTTGTGGAGTTCAACTTCGCCGAGGATTATAACCTCGTAATCCCCTATGCCGACAAGCGCAACGACCCCTACTACTCATCGTTCGAGAGCCAGTACACGCTGGAGAAGACTTCCGACGTGAAGTCACACACCGACCGCTTGGCATTTATGCCCGTTATGGTCGATGCCGGCAAGGCTGGTAAGTTGCTGCTTACCGAGTCTGACGTCGAGGACTACCCCGGCCTGTTCGTTACTTTTGCCGAGGAGAAGATTGGCCTTAAGGCCTTCCCCACACCGCTGCCTTCCGAGTGGAAGATTACCGGTAGCGGCTCGAAGCGTCCTACGGCTTACCACGAGCTGGTAGCAAAGACCAAGGGCAGCCGCACATTCCCGTGGCGTGTTGTAGGCTATGCTCAGGACGACACGCAGCTTCCCGTAAACAACATGGTTTATCAGTTGGCTGCGCCCAACCGCGTGGCGGATATATCGTGGATTAAGGGTGGTAAATCGACTTGGGATTGGTGGAACGGCGTGCGCCTCTATGGCGTTGATTTCCGCGCCGGCATCAACACCGAGACCTATAAGTATCATATCGACTTCGCAGCGAAGTATGGCATCGAGTATGTTATGCTGGACGATGGTTGGTATCCCTTCCACGAGCGTAACTTGCTGAAGCCCTACGAGTCGATGAACATCCCCGAGTTGGTAGAGTATGCCCGTGAGCGAGGCGTGGAGCTCTTGCTGTGGGCCGTAGGTCAGACCCTGCTCGAGCAGGTCGAGGAGGCGTGCGCGCACTACTCGAAGATGGGTATCGCAGGTTTCAAAGTCGATTTCTTCGATGCGCAGGACCAGCTCTTGGTGCAGGACATCTACCGCTTGGCGGAGGTTACTGCAAAACATAAGCTCTTGATTGACTTCCACGGAATGTACAAGCCTACTGGCTTGAGCCGCACCTACCCCAACGTTATCAACTACGAGGGTGTTTTTGGTTTGGAGCAGCTGAAGTGGACCGACCGCGACCGCGCCGATATGCCGCTTAACGACGTGCTTATCCCCTACATCCGTATGGCTGCCGGCCCTATGGACTACACTCAGGGTGCAATGCTCAACGCCGCAAAGGGTGATTTCCGCGCTATCGACAAGCGTCCCATGAGTCAGGGTACACGCGCGCATCAGGTTGCTATGTATGTTGTTTACGACGCACCATTCTCTATGTTGTGCGACACTCCGTCGAACTACTTGCGCGAAGAGGAGACCACTCGCTACATAGCCTCAATACCTACCGTTTTCGACTCATCGAAGGTGTTGTCGGGTAAGGTTGGCGAGCATATCGTCATGGCACGCCAGAAGGATGGTGTTTGGTATGTTGGCGGTCTTACATCGTGGGTAGCTCGCGATGTGGAGGTCGATTTCTCAGTCCTCGGCGAGGGTGAGTGGGAGGTTGCACTCTTCCGCGACGGTATCAATGCCGACCTTACAGGTTTGGACTATAAGACCGAGACAAAGGTTGTGAAGGCTGGCGACAAGTTGCCGATACATATGGCTCCGGGTGGTGGTTTTGCAATGATTATCAAGCAGAAGTAATCACTCCGAAGGGACTCCATGGGGTGCTAACCGCTCCCTTGAGAGAGTTTAATGCCGTGTAGCGAAGTGCTACACGGCATTTTTTTTGCAGCCGAACGCAGCCGTAACGGCTGTTTCCTGAAGCATTATAGCGGAAATGACAGCAAGAAACTCTCCCCCTAAAATAGTGGGAGTACCCTTTAGGGGGAGGGGGTATGACAGCCGTAACGCCCGTTTCCTGAAGTATAATAGCGGAAATGACAGCAAGAAATGTTGTATACCCCTCTGTCACTTGCGTGACATCTCCCCTATATTAGGGGCGAAGTTTTGAGGGTAACAGACAAAAAAACTCTCCCCCTAAAAAAGGGGGAGTACCCTTTAGGGGGAGGGGGTATGACAGTCATAACGCCCGTTTCCTGAAGCATTATAGCGGAAATGATAGCAAGAATAGCTTGCGGAGCGGTAATGTTATACCCCTCTGTCACTTACGTGACATCTCCCCTA
>JAGBIR010000139.1 GCA_017934845.1 Alistipes sp.
CGCCTCGATTATCGAAGGCCCGCTGATGCGCGGTATGGGTATCATCGGAGAGCTATTCTCGCAAGGCAAGATGTTCCTCCCGCAGGTTGTCAAGAGTGCGCGTACGATGAAGCGTGCTGTTGATATTCTGCAACCCTATATAGAAGCCTCACGCGGCAACGTCACTCACTCTATGGGGCGCTACCTTTTGGCAACTGTAAAGGGTGACGTTCACGATATTGGCAAGAATATAGCGAGCGTTGTTCTCGGCTGTAATAATTTCGACGTTATCGATTTGGGCGTAATGGTCTCGGCAGAGAGCATCGTACGAGCGGCCATTGAATATAAGGTCGATTTCATTGGATTGAGTGGCCTTATCACTCCGTCGCTCGACGAGATGTGCCGAGTCGCGCAGGAGTTGCACGCAGCAGGCATAAGCGTTCCGCTATTTATCGGAGGTGCTACAACGTCGGCTCTGCATACGGCAACTATGATTGCACCACTTTACGACGGGCCCGTATTCCACGTTAAAGATGCTTCGCAGAATCCCGTTCTGGCAACGGCACTTCTCGGCGCAGAACGGCAAAGAGTGATTGCAAAACTTAAAGAGGAACAGGCTGCGTTGCGTGCCGAGTTCTATGCCGACAAGCATACTACACCAAAAACTCAGCACCCGCTAAAGATTGATTGGGAAGGGGAGTCTCTGCCCCTGCCCCGATTTACAGGCATACGCACATTTGAGAATATCTCGATCGACGAGATTCGCCCATACATCAACATGCGCCATTTCTACAATCTCTGGCGCGTGCAGCCCGACTCAAACGAGGCTAAAGAGTTGCTGGCCGAAGCCGAGGCTATGCTCGACAGATTGGCCGAGAGACATCACCTCGAAGCCCGCGTAGGCATTTTTAAGGCCTATGGCACCACCGAGAGCATCGTTATGGAGCATCCGCAGGGCTGCAAATATTGTGGCGGAGCATTGCAAACGTCAACCATCCCCACACCGCGACAAGCCGCCGACAATAAAGATGGCGTAGCGTTATCGCTCTGCGATTTTGTTGCACCCGCAGGGTATGGCGACCACGTTGGTGCATTTGCCATTACGGTTTCGGCATCTTTTGCCGAGGAGTTGGAGCAGTTGAAAGTCGAAGGAAAGCAATACGACGCACTGATGATGCAGGGGTTGGGCGACAGATTGGCAGAAGCTGCATCAGAGTGGCTACACGCAAAGGTGCGACGCGAATTATGGGGCTACGCGCCCAACGAGGATTTCGCTGCAAAAGAGCTTTTCCAAGCGGCATTTCAGGGCATACGTCCCGCGGTTGGTTACCCCTCGCTTCCCGACCAGAGAGTGATATTCAAACTTGCAACGTTGCTCGACATTGAGCAGATTGGAATCCGGCTTACCGAAAATGGAGCTATGTATCCTCAAGCATCGGTCTGCGGTCTATATCTGGCAAGCCCTCACGCAAAGTATTTTATAATTTAGAGCATAAAAAAGTCCGAATCTTGCTGGATTCGGACTTTAATTTTCTGCTTACTCTACGACTACTCCACTACCAAGTTCTCTACGCTCTTGGTCTCGATAGTAAGGCCGCAGCCCTCAACGCGATTGCGCTTAACCTCGATATTACGAGCGTTGCGAACCGATATACCGCAAGTATTCTCGCCTGTACCGATAATGGTATTGTCGAGAATCTTAACGCCATCGTGCAGCTTTGTATTCTCGGTATCGGGAGCACCAATAACAACGGCAATACCCGATGCACCATACTGGCAACCTGCACCCAAACCGCAATTTACGATAATGTTGCGCTGAATCAACAAATCCTGAGCGTGAGTACCCTCTTTCCATACCGACTCGGCACCTACGTGGATTGCCGTACCTGTACTTCCGCGGAAGATGTTATCCTCGATAACCACACCGCGAGTCTTTGCCAACACGCAACGTGCAAGGTTACCCCATACGGTCGAACGACGGAACTCCAAGCGTGGCAACTTCGAGATATTGAACAAATAGTACTTATCGTAATCAGCAGGAAGGTCGCAATTCAACTTAACCTTAACATCCACCTGCTCGCCCTCGTGCTGTACGTCGGTAACCTCGGCAACATCCTCTACGGCAAGTGTAGAGATACGAACAATCTCCATTTTATCGCCTACGCGAGGAACATCGGCAACCTGAATGTGAGTATAAGTGGGAGCCTTCAAAACCAGAGTCGCCCAGCCATCCTCTACGGCGGCGATATCGTGGTAGTAGCCGTGAACGTTTGTAGCGTCGTCACCCTGACCGCGGAACATACAACCGTCGAACGAAATTGTACCCTCGCAGCAAGCGAAGTGAGTTGCATCGGTATTTGTCGAGAATGTATAACCCTCGGCTGGGATAATCGAGAGACCCTTGATTGTAACGTCCTTGCTATCGAAACCAACGATACCCATACCGCACTGTGAATGGATGGTTACGTTCTCGATCTTGGTGTTTGTCGAACGCCATACCAAGATAGCGGGACGGAAGTGGAATGAGTGAGGAGTTGCTACGGGAGCATCCATCATATAGTCGGGCAGCTTACCCTTGAAGATAACCTTGTTGCCTGGCAATACCTCCTTACGAGCGAAGTAGAAAGGATTGCGATAGATACCGCTAATCTCGTTGTCCCACAACATAACGCGGGGGAATGGAGTATCCATAGTCAAGGTACGCTCCTGACCAAACTGAACGGTAAAAGTCTCGGCATCGATTGCGCATACGCGACCCTCCGAGAATGGCTTACGCTTATAGTCGATGGTAAGGCCGCGAACAGTAAAATAGGTACTACCAACGATTGAGAGTGGCTCCATCCAACCCTCGCACATAAGCACTGCACCGCGCGCCTCGATGGTTGTATTGACGCTACCGTCGAAATTCAAACCGCTTACATAGGGATAATAGGGCTTAAAGATTGTACCCTCGGGGTGCTGACCCATCTTACCCGACATAACCTCATTCTCCAAACGCTCAGCCTCGGCATCACGCAAACGATACTCTCCGGCAGGCATAACGAGTGTTGTACCGGCATTCTCGCGGCAATACTCGGCAGCACGACGCAACGCCTTGGTATCGTCCTTGCCATCGTCGGGTTTAGCACCAAAGTCAACAACCGAGATTGTGCGACCTTCGCCCTTTACTTCATCAGCTGCTGCCGCTACCGAAAGCGACAAAATTGCGGCACACGCCACCAACATTTTCTTTCCAATCATAATCAGTCTCTTCATTTTATATTGTTAATATTATATTTCAATCAGTTAGCCTAACGAGCAAAACATAGGCACAAGTATCGGTACCGACATATCGACCACAATACCGTGCAATATTGCAATAAACACCCAATCGCGGCCCGAAAAACGGGTAATGATTGGCAATGTCACATCCATCGACGTTGCTCCGCCGGCACATATAGGAGCCAAAGGCGAGAACCACCGCACCATAAGTGGCGCAAGCGTCAAGGTCATCATCTCGCGAAAAATATTGGCCATAAGGGCTATCGTTCCCAACTCTGCCGCCGCCTGCACTCCTATCGAAGACTCCTTGAGCGACGAAATCAGGATTGACGAGAGCGAATAGTATCCAAATCCACTCCCGACGGCCAGCACCTCGGCAAGCGACCAACGCTGCAAACCCAGCGACACTATCGCAACAGCGAGTAGCGTACCGATGATCGTTGCGCACGGCACCAAGAGCATACGAGGCGAGAGCGAGCGCAAAATCTCCTTCAGGCGCGAATCACTGCCAATACCTATGCCCACTTGAAACATCAAGGCATAGAGCACCCACATCGTCACACCTTCGCCCAATATCCACTCCGGAAGCCACTCCTTATATCCGGCAAGGCATCCCAACAAAAAGGCTGCAACAATAAGCATACTACTGCGCATTGTCACCTCCTCTCCTGCGGAACCAATATTTATAAACATAACGTGCAGCCACCACACTACCCAGCGTAGCCGCCACCGCTATTACCAAGGCCTCGCCACCAAGCGATGCCATATTACGCATCACTTGACGATTGCCACCGATTTCGCCACCCATAATAAAGAGCAGCACGATAATCGTCAGCATTGTGGTCATACTTACCAAACCCACGCCTTTTACCTTGCGAATAAGGTATCCCACACCGACGCCTAAAAACATTACAGCTATGATTTTTAACATAGTCTCACGCTTTCACTCTACAAAGTTAACCTTTTAAGTCATTAAACAACCATTAAAACCGGAAAATTTTGCCATCCTGCCTAAAATATCTCTGCAATAGCAGTGCCATCGTGCACGTACACAAACTTTCTGTTTTGATACTCGGCATTTTTATGTTGTCCGAATATTGGTTGCGGGAAGATATTTGGCATATAAAAGTTTGCAGATATCGCCTTTTTTTGCCAAATTTGTTGCAAGGGATTATCCTCCAACTTAAAAGATTTACGTTATGAAGATTATATCACTCATCATTCTACTGATTTTTTCACTCAACACATCAGCTACGCAAGCAAAATCAACATCGGCAGAAAAAAGTCCCGCCGATTATGTCGATATGTTTATCGGCACGTCGAACTCACGCTGGATGTTAGGCCCTTATGCGCAGGAGCCATTCGGTATGATACAGCTCGGCCCCGATAATCAAGGCAATGTCTGGATGGGTGGCTACGAGTACGCAATCGGCAGCGTTTCGGGCTTCAGCCATCTGCACGCGTGGACAATGGGCGGACTGATGATTATGCCCACTACAGCCGACCTTGTACTTACAAACAATTCGGTTGACTCGCCCTACAAAGGTGCTAACGCGGGTTATCACTCGCGCATTTTGAAGGAGAGCGAGGTTGCATCACCCGGATATTACTCGGTATATCTCTACGATCACGAAGTGAAGGCCGAGCTTTCGGCTACAACGCGTTGCGGTATTCATCGCTACACCTTCCCCGAACGCACAGAGTCGCGCATCCTGATCGACCTGCTGTTCCCTACCGAGTGGGATTATGGATTCCACATCAAAGATGCCAGCATCGTAAAGGTTAGCGACACCGAATTGGAGGGTTATGCCGACTGCAATTCGGGTAATTGGAGCAGCTGGAACGATTATAAGCTCCACTTCATAATTCGCTTCAGTAAGCCCTTCCGTCAGTTAAATGGCTGGAACGAGGGCCGTGAGCAGAGTAATATAGAGAAAATTGCGGGCAAGGGCGATACGGGCGTTTATGCGCTCTACACAACAACCGAGGGCGAGGAGATTACCGTCTGCACTGCCCTATCGCTTGTAAGCATCGAGCAGGCGCGCCTGAATATGGAGGCAGAGTTGGCACCACTTGGCTACGACTTCGACCGCGTAGCCGCAGCTACACGTGCAAAGTGGAACGATCTATTGGGTCGCATCGAGATTAAGGGTGGCAGCGAAGAGGATAAAGTTAAGTTTTATACAAACCTCTATCGTGCCTATGCTGGCAAGCAGACTTGGAGCGATGTAAACGGCAAGTATGTAGATGCGTGCGAGAATGTTCAGCAGGTGGAGAGTGGCCAGATGTATGGCGGCGACGCCTTTTGGAATAGCTTCTGGAATCTGAACGGTTTGTGGTCGATTATCTCGCCCCGATATATGGATAATTGGGTAACCACCCAACTCGAGCTATTTAAGCATAATGGCTGGACCGGAAAGGGCCCCGCAGGATTGGAGTATTCGGGCATTATGGAGGGCTCGCACGAAACGGCACTTATGGTTTCGGCCTATCAGAAGGGTATTCGTACCGATGGCGAGGCGATTTATGAGGCTGTAAAGAAAAATGTAACGCAGTCGGGAGGTTGGCATCCATGTCGAGGTTGGATGGGTAATCCGCAACTCGACAGCTACATACGCTACGGCTATATGCCACGCGAGGATGGTGTGGTATCGAAGACTTTGGACTATGCCTACGACGATTGGTGTGTGGCGCAGTTGGCTTTGGCATTGGGTAAAACCGCCGAGGGCGAGGCTTTGGAAGAGCGCTCGATGAACTATAAAAATGTCTTCCACCCCGAGAAAAAGTTTGTCATGCAGCGTAACAAGCAGGGCGAGTGGGACCCCAACTTCGATGTATTCTCGAATCAGGGCTTTATTGAGGGTAACAGCTGGCAATATTCGTGGTATGTGCCGCACGATATCGACGGATTGATTGACCTTATCGGCAAGGAGACCTTCAACTCTCGCCTTGAGGAGGGTTTTGCAAAGTCAGAGAAGCATCGCTTCGCGGCGCATGTATTTGACCGCACGATGGGACAGTCGGCAGAGTTCTACATCAACCACGGCAACGAGGTTAATATGTGTACTCCGTTCCTGTTTAACTATTCGGGAAAACCTTGGTTGGCGCAGAAGTGGTCGCGTGCTATTTTGGACTCTTATTACGGCTCGACACCCTACCACGGCTGGGAAGGTGATGAGGATGAAGGTCAAATGTCGGCTTGGTATGTAATGAGTGCAATGGGGCTGTTCGAGATGGATGGCGGCGTGGCTGCAACTCCCGAATTGGATATCACTTCGCCTCTGTTCCGCGAGATTACAATCCACCTCGACAACGACTATTACCGCGGTAAGACATTCACTATCAAGGCAAAGGGCAATTCGGATAAGAATATCTACATTCAGAAGATGTGGCTCAACGGTCGCGAGTGGCACTCAACGCGCATACCATTCTCGGCGATTGTCAATGGCGGAGAGCTTGTATATCAAATGGGCGCAGAGCCAAATTACGGGTGGTTCAAGGAGTAAGAGAGGAAAATTCAAAATTACGAGGGGTAAACCCTCGTTTCCTCCTCGCGGCTCGGCAAAGTATGCAAGCACCCTCTGCCCTCGCTCCGCAGCGTCGGTTCAAAATTCAAAATTAATTATACAAAAAATGGAGTGTTCAAAGCAATGAACACTCCACTTTTTAATTACTACGCCTACTTCCAGAACTGCTCCACATCATTCGTAGCAACAGTAGTATGTTTGTGATACTTCTTGTCAAAGGGATTAAAATCACTCGGTACGAGCGCGTAATATTTATCCCTCAACTCCTGATTCGGATGATTTTCGTAATCCTCTTGATAAAATCCGAGATTATTCCATAGGGCAAACCAATAGGTATTCTTTGCCATATACTTATAGTAGTAAGTTTTCTTGGAACTACCATTCCCAAATCCCGGATAGAATATCATCTCTTTATCGGCAATGTAATGCTCACGCATCTCTCGCAACGATAGCAAGCGACCCGAGCCATCGGTCACATAGTGTCCGCCCATATCGGTATCGAGCATCACCCATTTATTCATCTCGGGCAGCCACACTTCGTTTACCACATGACAATCCCTATCATTTTCATCTTTAGGCAGACAAGTGATATACCTCGCCTTGATTCCTACCGACGAGAGTAGCTCAAAAGTCATAATGCTATGCAGGCGGCAATTAAAAGCAGGCTCTACACTCTTTGTATATTCCCAAAGACCGATTGCATCTACCTGTTTGGGATACTCCTTTTGGTTGGCGTGCGGGATGTTGGTCGCAACAAACTCCC
>JAGBIR010000140.1 GCA_017934845.1 Alistipes sp.
ACAATTGGGTAAAGTATTGGTTGGCAAGTACGCAAGAGCAGCCCTTACCCAATTGATTGGCATCTACCTTATATAAAACTCTTGCTACCAAGTCCGTATCTGTGAGGTAGTAATTTCCAAAGGTAGATTCCAATCATTAGCACAAGGGGATGTTGTTGGTATCTGTAAACTAATACGTTGTGCTAATGTGGAATGACAGTCGTTACGACCGTTTTATGAATCATTATAGCGGAAGTGACAATCTGCGGGGCGGTAATAGTTATACCCCTCTGTCACTTGCGTGACATCTCCCCTATATTAGGGGCGAAGTTTTAATAGAAAAAAATTCTACCCACTACATTTTTAGGGATGCAAAACAAACTCTCCCCTACATTAGGGGCGAAATTTAATAGCGGTCGTTGGATATGGCGAAATTATAAGGAAACAAGGCAGATGCGCCTAAAGAGCCTTGTTAGACGGATTCTACGCCTTGTTTTTAAGGTATATAACATAATCCTTACCCCTTACTCGTGTCAGGGCAACGCGGCAATCGGCACCGCAACGCAGCGAGCATCGTTTGCGCAAGGTGTCGATATCCATCGGGAAGTCGCGCAACATAATATCCACTCCGAGTCCCTTCATCTTGGATTTGAAATCCTTGGGCGAGAATAATCCAATGCGATCGATCTCCTCAACGCGGCCCAAAACATCGGCAGGCATCTGGCGAGCGAAGCCGAAAGAGTTGTTGCTCCACACGTCGGCACAGGGGGCCAAAGCGTGCATCGTAAGGCGCGCCTTTTGCAGAGCTACATCGGGGATAATCAGATATTTATACTCGTAACCCATAAAGATTTCCGGCATCTCGCACGCTCTCTCGGCCTTCTCGCGCGAGATAACATAGCGACCGCGACCCAGCACCTCGGCAGCGATTTGCGACGGGCGGCCATCGATATAGACCATAACCTCCTTGCACTCGCCACAGAGCGACACCACCTCGACGCTGCAATTCTCGAACAGGCGCAGAGCCTCGTCAACATCGAACAGCGGCGAGAGTTTCATCGCAACATTATAGCCTATGCGCCACAAATCGGGCATCAGCGCAAGTATATTGGGCGAGCAGTCCTCCAAACGAACGACGCGCCGTCCGCTCGCGGTACGGCGGTCGGGGTCGGCAAACACCCAATCGAAATGCTCGTGCGCAGAGGCTACATAATCCTCGGCCGAGGTGGTTATAACCTCCACATTGTCAATACCTTGACGGCGGAAATTCTCGCGCACGACATCTGCCAGCACCTCGTCACGCTCCAGCGTTACGACACGCTTAAAGCGTCGTGCAAAGGCTGCCACATCGACACCCAGACCGCAGGTCAAATCCAACAGACTCTCGCCCTCGATATGTTTCGAGGCGGCAGTCTGCTCACTCGACGACTGCTCGAAGGCACGCGGCGGGATGATGGCGCGCGCAGCATAGAGCGACGGCAGTTTTGTCTTGGCGCGCTGGAGGTACTTCACCTGCGTAGCCACCTCGCGAGCAAACGGCACACGCCTGTCGAGCGCAATCTGCAACGGATCACGATCGATATTTCGCTCAATCTCGGCACGCACGTCCTCGCGGCACAATATGTCGAACTCCTCGCGCGTCATAGGCGAACTCTACTTCATAAACACGAAATATACCGCCAGCACAAGGCATCCGAAGGCGGCAAAGTGATTCCAATGCAACGACTCGCCACGGAAGGCAAGCGTCGTAAAGAGGGTAAAGACGATAAGCGTAATAACCTCCTGAATAACTTTAAGTTGCATAAGCGTGAAAGGGCCTCCGTTGCCCGTAAAGCCGATACGGTTGGCAGGAATCTGGCACGAATATTCGGCCAGGGCGATACCCCACGAGAAGATAATCACCAACCACAAGGGCCACGACGAGATGAGTTTCATCTGCTGCAATTTCAGGTGGCCATACCACGCAAAGGTCATAAAGACGTTGCTCACGACGAGCAACAAAATGGTGTACAGAGCTTTCATTTTACTGAATTTTAGCCTTAATCGACGACAAAGATAGCGTAAAATGAGAAAAAGAGGTTGAAAATTCGACGTTTTTGGATTAGAAAGGCTGTAATAGGTTGCTATGCTCTGCAAATATAACTGAAAGCCAGGCCCTATCCGCGTATCCTCACAACCTGCTCGCGCGGCATCTTACGGCCCTTGGGCAGTGTGATGCGCAGCAGATGTTCGGTCGCAACGCCCTTGCCACTTTTGAGTGCGGGCTGCCAGCGGGGAGCCTCCTCGATAGCACTCTGCACACGACGCAGCAGGCGTTTGTCGGTAGCCTCCAGAACGTCGGTCGCCACGATGGAGCCATCCTCGCCCACGGTGAGCGAGATAATCACTCGCGCCACGCCATCGGTGTCGGTCCACTTCACGCGGTCGGCAATGTAGTTGCTATAACTCTGCTCAATGCCATCGACCACGAACATTGCGGGTGTATCGTAACGCAGGGTGATTAAAACCACTCCGTTAGAGGCCTCGTTGCCATACTTTGCTATAATCTGCTCGTCGATAGCAAGCAGCTGGTTGTCAACAATATCGGCAGGGTCAATCTCCTTAACCTGCTGCTCGGTCATCCGCTCGCCATTGACAATATAAACGGGTGTGCGGCTACGCTTTTGCGCACCGGCAGTGTTCATGCCGAACACCAGAAATGATACTATTAGTGCAAAAATTATTCTCATAGTGCAAAGATACTCGCTTCGCACGACAAACGCAACAACACCCAAAAATATTGTTCCGCCAAAACGTGCTACGCGGCAAACTACTCCGGACGGAACTCCTGCCAGATATTCGTCACTACGTCACCGGTCTTTTTAAGGAATGGCACACTATTCAAAGTCAGTTTCTTACCGCCGCGCTCAACGCACACGGTGTATATCACATCGCAATATTTTTGATTGGAAGGAGTGTTGGCACCCCACCATTTGCTATATATACTCTTTAAGCCGGCTTCGCTGTCCCTCGCATTGAGTCCAAACTGAGTAGCCCACTTCGACTTCTTATAAATCTTGTATTTCAGAATCTTATCGCCAACCTTCAGGTAGCTATCGGGCGTAGCGTAAGTTACAACATTAGACTCATCGCAGGCCCACATTCTCTCAAAGGTATTAACCTGAACCTTACACAGATTACGCAAATAGGTATCATACATAAAGACCCAAGTGGCCCACGCCTTATAGACATCCACGACATTCAATCTAATGTCGGCATGAGCATCAAACGTCGCCTGCCATACGATTGGAGCCGCCTGCTGGTCGGGGTCGTTGATACGCTTGGCATCCAACAACGAAATCTCCAAAAACATATCGGTGCTACTCGTGGTTTGAGTGTAGCCACCCTCGCGAATGGTCTGATTGTTCTGCTTGGTTGTGTATTCGGTAGCTCGCGTCAGGGCATTATATTGTGCAGTGGTTTTGCTGCCGTGGTTGATGGTACGCACCGTAGGCGGTACATAGGTCGAAGAGATACTCTCGCGGCTATCCTTTGCGATGGTAAATATCACATCGGGATTCTCTGTATCGCGCTGCCAAAAACCCGGGATATGTAGCTTCTCTAAAATTGCACGATCGACCAAAGGATCATCGCCAACAATGGCAAAGTCGTAGGTATTAACATAAAACCAGTCGAAATCGGGGTCGATCAACTCATTGCACTTTACACCCGTCTTCTTGAATTTGCTATTACGCTCGGCGATATTCTTCTTATAAATCGAGGTGTAGTTACTCCAAAAATCACCCGCCTTTCGCTCGCCCGCAAGTGCATTATTCACAGCGTCTTGAATATATTGCAAACTTGCACGCTTCTGAGGCAGGGGTTTGCTATTTAGCACCAACGTTTCCGGCTCTGAATCGGATGTCGCCCAGACTTTCAGTTCAACCTTCTCGGGGCTATTATCCAAAATCGTGTAGAACTCCTGCTCACTCATACCTTTGGTCGATTGGCCATTGATTTCGAGCACTACAAGACCATGAAAAATGTTATGAGCCCCCTCGATAACTTCAACGGCGGGTTCGTTCTCATCATAAGATGCGGAGCCATTTGCCTGACCGGTGAATGTGGAAAAGCCATAATAGTGATCGTTTGTTACGGTAAGATACTCTTTGGCCCAACTGCTAAGACGCTTAACCTCGAAGAGGTGACCCTGTGCAAAAAGCGAGGTGCCAAACACCGCCATACACAACAATAATCCCCATTTTTTCATATCGCATTAATTTTATGATTTCCAGATTTATAACAAAGTTAATAATATTTTATTCGATATTACAATTTTGTTATAAAAATCTTAAGCAGTCGCATTTCGGGTTGGGTAATTCAAAATTCAGCCGTGACGGCTGTTTCCTGAAGCATTATGGCGGAAATGACGGCAATAAATATAGTCATGCCACAATTGGGTAAAGTATTGATTGACAAGTACGTAAGAGTTACCATTACACAATTGACTGGCATCTACCTTATATAAACCCTCGCTACCAAGTCCGTATCTGGAAGGTAATAATTATAAAAGGTAGATTCCAATCATTAGCACAAGGCGATGTTGTTGGTATCTGTAAACCAATATGTTGTGCTAATGTGGAATGACGGCCTGCAGGGCGAAATTAGAATTAACAAAAAAATCGGGAACGTAAAATTACGCTCCCGACATATCTCGATCTTCGTAAAATCGCTTACCAGATGATGATGCGCTCGGCCTCGGGCAGATACATCGCGCCATCGGTAATGCCGAAGGCCTTGTGGAAGGTATCGATGTTGCGCAAAGTGACATTCACGCGGTTCTTACCCAACGAGTGAACATCCAACTTTGTAAGACGCTCAGCCTCCTCGTCGCGGATATTCTGACCCCAGATAGTAGCATACGAGAGGTAGAAACGCTGATCGGCTGTAAAGCCGTCAATTGCCTCAGGCTCAACGCCATTCTGCGAGTTCTTCAACGCCGTATATGATACGCGCAAGCCACCCTGATCGGCAATATTCTCGCCCAGCGACAACTCTCCATTAGCCATAACTGCGGCACGCTCAGCGGTTGCAGGCAGGATCTCAACCTTATTGAACTGCTCAACCAGAACGTCGGTCTTTGCCTTGAACGCTGCGGCATCCTCGTCGGTCCACCAGTTGTTCATATTACCATCCTTGTCGAAGTGGCGGCCCTGATCGTCGAAGCCGTGAGTCATCTCGTGGCCGATAACCACACCGATAGCACCGTAGTTAACAGCATCGTCGGCCGAAGAGTTGTAGAAAGGAGGCTGGAGGATAGCTGCGGGGAAGCAGATCTCGTTGGTTGTGGGGTTGTAGTAAGCATTGACAGTCTGGGGCGACATAAACCACTCGTCACGATCGACCTCCTGACCCATCTTCGCGATGTTGTCGGCTGTGTACCAAGCCGATGCACGCTTCATATTCTCCCAATACGACACCGAAGGATCGATCTCCAGCGATGAGTAGTCCTTCCACTTGTCGGGGTAACCAATCTTAACGGTAAACGATGCGAGCTTCTCGTGAGCCTTTGCCTTTGTAGCATCTGACATCCAGTCCAGAGCGTCGATATGCTGGCCCAAAGCAACCTGAAGGTTCTTCACCATCTCGGTCATACGCTGCTTGTCGCTCTCGGGGAAGTACTTCTTAACGTAGATCTCGCCGACAGCCTCGCCCAGCAAGCCGTTAGGCACTGCCATAGCGCGCTTCCAGCGGGGACGCATCTCCTGCTGGCCCGACATTGTGCGGCCGAAGAACTCGAAGTGAGCTGCATAGATATCGTCGCTCAGGAAGCCTGCTGCGCCCGACAAATAGTTGGCCTTCAAGTAGTTCTTGATGTCGGCCATAGGCTCCGACTTAATCATCTCGTTAACCTTGTCCAACACCTCGGGCTGACCTACGATAAGCTGCTCGAAGTCGCCCAAGCCCATAGCCTTGAAGTAGATATCCCAATCGATAGCGTCGTAACGCTTAACGAAATCGGCGCGGCTCATAGGGTTGTAGTTGGCTGCAACCTCGCGCAACGCGACATTCGAGCGGAACGCCTCGGCCATCTTCATCTCGAACGAGAGAACATCCTCGGCAGCCTGTGCAGGATTCTCCTCGCCAGCCAAGTCGAAAGCCGTGGTGAGCCACTTAACGTAGCCCTCGCGCTTGGGAGCATTCTCCTCGTCGAGGTAGTAGTCGCGGTTACCCATACCCAAGCCAGCCTGCTCGACATAGAGCGTATTCATTGTGCTGTTCAACAGGTCGGCACTAACACCAATACCAAACAGAGGATTGCCGGTCTCGGTATGCAGACGTGCCAAAAGAGTCGAAAGGCTCTCCTTGCCTACGATGAGCGAAATGGCCTCCAGATCGGCCTTTACGGGTGCCAAACCCTCCTTGTTGAGGCGTGCCTCGTCCAAGCCCATAGTATAGAGGTCGGCAATCTTCTGCTCGACGCTACCCTGCTCGGCCTCGCTCTGGGTCATCTCCGAGAAGAGTGAGTTAATACCAATCTCGTTGTTCTCGCGCAACACGTCAAAGACGCCATAACGCGAAAATTCGGGCTTCAAAGGGTTCTTTGCCTGCCAGCCGCCTGTGGTGTACTGGTAGAAATCCTCGTTGAGAGCTACGCTCTCGTCGAAATTGGCACGGTCGATTGCCGGTGCCGGCTTCTCACAACAACTTGCCATAAGTGCAAAGGTTGAAATTGCTAATAAAGTACGTTTCATATTATGTTTTTGTTTTCTGAAATTCCTCATCGCGTAGGGTTCGCTCCGACGCCTGCTTTACGCCAATAGCGCAGTGGCGGCACTCCGCCACCCTAAAACTCAGGGATTTCTGATTTTTACGGCCCAAAAATATTTCTTTTTTTATGATTGTCAAAATAATAACTGTTTTTTATCGCAAAAACCAAGACACAAGGCCGCGAAATGCAGAATTCAGCCGTAACGGCCGTTTTCTGAAGCGGTCGTTACGACTGTTTCCTGAAGCATTATGGCGGAAATTCAAAATTCATAATTCATAATTCAAAATTAAGGGCTTACGCGATGGTAATAATTATACCCCTCTGTCCTGCGTACATCTCCCCTATATTAGGGGCGAAGTTTTATGGGTAGCAAAATAAAAATTCTCCCCCTAAAGTAGGGGGAGC
>JAGBIR010000141.1 GCA_017934845.1 Alistipes sp.
ATGCCGACAGGTTATAAATCGTATAGTTTATACGGTGGTCGGTAATACGGCCCTGAGGATAGTTATAGGTACGAATCTTTGCCGAACGGTCGCCTGTCGAAACCATAGTCTTACGCTTCGACGCAATCTCGTCCAAATACTTCGAGTACTCGAGGTTGAAAACTCGCGTACGCAACTCCTCGAACGCCTTATCGAAGTTCTTAAGCTGCGACTTCTGATCCTGACACTGCACAACGATACCCGTTGGGATGTGCGTAAGGCGAATAGCCGAATAGGTAGTATTTACCGACTGTCCACCGGGACCCGATGCACAGAAGATATCCTTTCTGATATCGTTCATCGAAATCTCGACATCAAACTCCTCGGCCTCGGGCAATACGGCAACCGAAGCGGCCGAAGTATGCACACGACCCTGAGTCTCGGTCTGTGGCACACGCTGCACGCGGTGAACGCCCGACTCATACTTCAACGTACCATATACGCTCTGGCCCGTAACCTTCAACACTACCTCCTTATATCCACCGGCAGCACCATCCGAGAATGATGTAATCTCATATCGCCAGCCCTTTGACTCGATATATTTGGTGTACATAAGCAACAGGTCGCCTGCAAAGATTGCAGCCTCGTCGCCACCCGTACCGCCACGAATCTCAAGGATAGCATTCTTCTCGTCCTGCGGATCCTTCGGGATAAGCAATAGCTTGATATCCTCCTCCATCTTTACCAGCGCGGGCTCCAACTCGGCGATCATCTCGCGAGCCATCTCGCGGATCTCCTCGTCCTTATCGTTTACGAGCGTATCCTTTGCCTCGGCCAAGTTAGCCAACGCGGTACGGTAACGCTCCGAAGTCTCAATGATGGGTTCAAGCTCCTTGTACTCCTTTGTAAGTTGCACAAACTGCTTTACGTCGGCAATCACTTCGGGATCGGTAAGTTTCTGGCCTGTCTCCTCATATTTGAGCTGCAAGCCGTCAAGGCGCATAAGTATTGAATTATCTGCCATAAATGTTTCTCTTTTATTCGCGGACAAAGATAGTGATAATTTTCAAGAATATTTCATCTATTATTTGCAAATTCGTTTTTAATTACTACTTTTGCCATTGCAAATGGTTCCCCGTAGGCCACGCGGCCCTCGGGGTGAAAAGGAAATCCGGTGTAAATCCGGAACAATACCTGTTGCTGTAAGTCCCATTTCCGAAAGGGAATTTTATTCTGTTGCACTCTTTGCCACTGGGTTCAGACCTGGGAAGGCGCACAGATAGGGATAAGTCAGAAGACCTGCCTTTGCATTTTGGATTTTTGGCCTGCAGGACTACGGGACGAATCAAAACTAATTTTTAGCAGTAAATTTTAAGTTTTGCCCCGTAGTGGTGGTGAAGCGCGATTTTAGGAGTTGTTGTGGCTCATGTGGCTCATTCCGAAGAGTCGATTTTTGACGGCAAAAATGTTTTGAGTTAATTTTCAGTTCTGCTTTAATGGCGCAACTTTTTTATTAACTTAAAATATTTATGCGTTATGAAGCGATTTTTCTTTTTTGCAGCACTTTGCGTAAGTGCTTTTTCGCTCGCCTCTTGCGAGTACGATGACACCGATTTGTGGCAGAAGGTTGACAACCTGCAACAGCAAGTCGATGCCAACACAGCCGAGATTGAGACACTCTCGACACTATTGGATGCATTGAGTAGTGGCAAAGTCATCACCTCTGTCGAGCAGACCGAAGATGGCTATCGACTATCATTTAACGATGGAAGCAGCGTTGAGCTTACCAACGGACAGGATGGTCAGGATGGCGATTCGCTCTTTGCAAGTATTGAACAAGTCGATGGTATGTTAATCATTACCTTGACCGATGGTCGAGTAATCAAACTCCCCGTAATCAATTATGATTTGCGCGTGCTGACCTTTGAGGATGGCGATTACCGTGGCTCGGCGGCCAACGCTGCAACCTATTGGAGCGACTTTATTCCCGCCGACACACAGTATGGTAACGGTCACGGAAAATATTCTTGGTATGACGAGGGTAATACCGAATTGGCCTTTACACCCTCTACCACAGCACTCTTCCCCGGATATGGTGGCCACGCTCTGTCGAACTACGTTGGCAGCGACCTTTCGCTGGGCAATTATATGTATGATTTGCAGGCATATAACGTCGCAGGAGGAGCAAACGGATCGAAGAATTTCTGCGTGCATTTCGGCTACCTCGATGATTCAGGTCTCGGCATGATGAACGAGCTGGTTTATTTCCATTTCGAGGATGGCGTGGCTCGCGTAATCGACCACATGTATGTTACCAACATCACCTATGTTTATAACGTTTTGACCAACGGCGATGGCTGGATGGTACAGAAGGGTGGTGTTCGCGAGGATACTTGGTTTAAAATCGTTGCCTACGGATACGACCAGAACGACAATCTAACAGGCACTTCGGAGTTCTTTCTTTGGGAAAAGGGCCGCAAGGGCGTAAAGGATTGGACTCGTTGGAATCTCTCATCGCTGGGCAAGGTTTGCCGCGTGGAGTTCAACCTCATAGGTAGTGACGAGCTTTACGAGAGTGGCTATGGACTCGGCGCTCCGGGCTATTTCGCCTATGATGATGTTGCAGTAAGATTCGACAAAGAATAAGTCTTGTAAAGAATGAGATTTTTTAGATTTTTGTGTATGTTGTTGATCGTGATCACATCGTCTTGTAACAAAGACGATGTGATTACAATCACCTTTGATAAAGGTTTTTACCGCCCTGCAACCGAGCAATCGTCTGCAGCATGGAACAAGGTCTTTGAATATACACCCGCACCGGGGCAATTTATAGGAGATACCAAGACGGGAGGTTTTTCGGGTGAGGAGCAGAGTGCAGCGGATGCCGCAGCCTATGCCGAAAGGCGACTCTCGGAGGGAAAATTTGTATCGTTAGGAGGTTTTGGAGGTTACATTATCGTTGGCTTCGACCATAGTATCGACAACAGCGTAGGCTACGATTTGGCTATTGGCGGCAACGCTTTCGATGGCTCTTCCGAGCCGGGTGTTGTATGGGTGATGCAGGATGAGAATGGCGATGGCGAGCCAAACGACAGGTGGTATGAGTTGCGGGGCAGTGAAAGTGGCTCGGCAACGACACTGCAAAACTATTCGGTAACCTACTACCGCCCCACGCAACCACAGCAAGCAATAAAGTGGCGCGACAGCGAGGGCGCAGAGGGTGAGATTGACTACTTGAGCAGTTACCACACGCAAGATTCCTACTATCCACAATGGATTACGGCCGACAGCTACACCCTTTCGGGTACTCGCCTCGAAGCACGTAACTACGATAAATCGGGTAACGGAACAATGTGGATTCAACCCGCTTACGATTGGGGCTACGCCGATAATTTCAGTTCGGCAGATCACACATCGGATGGTGGAAATATGAACTTGATTGATATTGCCAACGCCATAACAAGCACAGGCGAAGAGACAGAACTGGAGTATATAGATTTTGTAAAGATACAGACTGCCGTAAACACTAAAAGTGGCTGGTTAGGCGAAAATTCGACCGAAGTTACAGGCATTTACGACTACAGATTAATGAGAAGATAATGGTAAGATTTTCGACATATTTTCAACTTCTGATGCTGACCGCAATGTTAGCATTTGCAGGCTGTATGAAGTGGGAGTATGGATTGGAGGAGGATTTCTCGGCCGAGGGCAAAGGATTGTTCGTCATCAACGAGGGAAATTTCAACTACGGCAACGCCACACTCTCGTACTACAACCCCACGACGAAGAGTGTCGAAAACGAGATATTCTATCGTGCCAACGCAATGAAATTGGGCGACGTGGCACAGTCGATGACCATCCACGACGGCAAGGGCTGGGTTGTGGTTAATAATTCCCACGTCGTATTCGCCATCGACCTTACAACATTCCGCGAGGTGGGCCGCATCATGAATCTCACTTCGCCACGTTACATCCATTTCGTATCGGACGATAAGGCCTACGTTACACAGCTTTGGGATAATCGCATCTTTATTATTAACCCAAAGAATTACAGCGTTATAGGCCATATCGAGTGTCCCAATATGACTATGGAGACTGGCTCGACCGAGCAGATGGTACAATATGGCGACTACCTTTTTGTTAACTGCTGGTCATACCAAAACCGTATTCTGAAAATCGACACCCGCACGGATAAAATTGTTGCCGAATTGGAACTCGGTATCCAGCCCACATCGCTTGCGCTGGACAAAAACGGCAAATTATGGAGCGTTACAGACGGAGGTTTTGAGGGTAGCCCCTACGGTTATGAAGCACCCTCGCTTTATCGTATCGATGCCGAGAGCTTTACCATCGAAAAGGAGTTTCGTTTCAGCCGAGGTGATGCTCCTTCCGAGGTGCAGCTAAACGGCACGCGCGACCGTCTTTACTGGATAAACGACGACGTTTGGGAGATGTCGGTTGATGCCGACCGCCTGCCCGTACGGCCATTTCTGCCTTATGCCGAAACCATATATTACGGCCTTACCATCTGCCCCTCGACGGGTGATGTTTACGTGGCCGACGCCATTGATTATCAGCAACCCGGCAAGATTTATCGTTACACGGCACAAGGTGAAAAGATAGATGAATTTTATGCAGGTGTTATACCTGGTGCTTTTTGTTGGAAATAAGAGAGTATGAAACGACTGCTAACCATAGTCTTTGCCATATTGCCGCTAATTTCAATTCAAGCGCAGGAGGTCGAGAATTGGCTCGACAAGGGACTCTCTATTCCTGAAGTTGCGGTTTTGGGCGAGCGACCTATGAAGCAAATCGGCACGCAGCAGACCTCATTCAGCGAGTCGGTGCTGAAGGAGAGTATTTCCCTCTCGATGGCCGATGTTCTTACGTTCAACTCCTCGATTTTTGTCAAAAACTATGGTCGTGCTACTCTTTCAACTGTCTCATTTCGTGGTACATCGCCTTCACACACGCAGGTTACATGGAATGGTATGCGAATGAATAGCCCGATGCTCGGCATGACTGATTTTTCGATGATTCCCGCCTACTTTATCGACGAAGCGTCGCTCCTGCACGGCACCTCGTCCATAAACGATACGGGTGGCGGTTTGGGTGGCTCTATACGACTTGCAACCAAGCCTCTGCAGAACAAGGGATTCGGCCTGCAATATATTCAGGGCATAGGCTCGTTCCGCACCTTTGATGAGTTTCTGCGCCTGAGCTACGGCACACGCAAATGGCAATTTTCGACCCGCGCATCATACTCTTCATCGCCCAACGACTTCAAGTATCGCAATCGCGACAAGCGCGAGAATATCTACGACGAGCAGATGAACATCATAGGCCAATACTACCCCATCGAGCGCAACCGCAGCGGTGCTTTCAAGGATTTGAACATCCTGCAGGAGATTTCGTTCAACGCAGGCCGTGGAGACAGGCTCTCACTCAGTGCGTGGTACGTTAATTCCAATCGCGAGCTGGCTATGCTGACAACCGATTATGGCGACGAGGGCGACTTCGACAACCGCCAGCGAGAACACACCCTGCGAAGCGTCTTGCAGTGGGATCATCTGCGCAGTAACTGGAAGTTAGCAGCCAAGGCAGGCTACCTACATTCGTGGACGGCATACGACTACAAGCGCGATCCGGGCAATGGCACGATGGAGGTTATGACACGCTCACGAAGTCTGACCGACACCTTCTTCGGGCAAGCCGAAGGCGAGTATTACGTGGGCAACAAATGGCTCTTCACGGCAAATATCGCTGCACACCAGCACTTTGTCGAGAGCCGCGACAAAAACATCATACGCCAAGATGGCAACCAAGCCATCGTAGGCTACGACCAGAGTCGCATAGAGTTGTCAGCTGCCATCTCGGCAAAGTGGCGTCCGACAGAGAAAATCGGTCTTTCGGTTGTTCTGCGCGAGGAGATGTTCGGGCGCGATTTTTCACCCATCATACCTGCATTTTTTGCCGAATATGAGCTTTCGCGCCGCGGCAATATCGTTGCAAAAGGCTCGGTATCAAGAAATTTCCGATTCCCATCGCTCAACGACCTCTATTTCCTACCGGGCGGCAATCCCGACTTAAGAAAGGAGAGCGGCTGGACCTACGATGCGGGCGTATCGTTTGCCATAGGTAAGACAAAGCGATATTCGCTCTCAGGCTCGGCAACGTGGTTTGACTCCTATGTTAAAGATTGGATTTTGTGGCTCACCACACCAAAAGGATTCCTCTCGCCACGCAACATAAAGGATGTACACTCCTATGGTATCGAACTCAAGGCCAATACATCCATCGCCCTCGCGCGCCATTGGATGATAGAGGGCTCGGCCACATTCTCGTGGACGCCATCAATCAACGAGGGCGAGCCGCTCACGCCAGCCGATAAATCGGTGGGCAAGCAGTTGCCATACATCCCCGAATATACCGCTACGGCTACCGGCACCCTGAAGTGGCGACGCTGGGCATTGCTCTACAAGTGGTGTTATTACAGCGAACGATACACAATGTCGAGCAGCGACATTACACTCACCGGCCGCCTGCCAAAGTATTATATGAGTAACCTCTCGCTGGAGAAGAGCATCGCACTACGCTGGGCCGACCTCTCATTAAAAGGCACCGTTAACAACCTCTTCGACGAAGAGTATGTCTCAGTCCTCTCGCGCCCAATGCCCGGCATCAACTTCGAGATTTTCATCGGCATAACACCCAAGTGGGGAAAGCGATAATACAAAAAAATGCCCGCCAAAAGCGGGCATTGCACTTATATCTATTTTCTACCAAATCATCTATTTCGGTAGCATCGTAAAGCTCCATTCGTAGTTACCATCGGTACGAAGTCTGCACTCAGGCTCGGGAAGTGATCCCCAGCTGTCGTAACCACCCACGCCTGTTTGACGATAGTCGATATTCACCACGATATAGTCGTTCTTCGAAGTGTCGATATCGTTGGTGTGCATCTGGCGACGACCGCCCTGTGTATCGGTATCACCCTCGAAGAAGCGACGCCACTGGAAGTCGCGCTTGGTGTTGGTTGCAGGATCGTACTCCTCCCAGCCGTTGCACAACACATTAAACTCCATCTTATCGGCAGCTACTATCTTCAAGCCATCGAATGCAATCCACTCAACATCGGTATGGTGGCCGGTCTCCTGCGGACGCACATAGGGGTAATGCTCGGCCGAGGCGGTTGTATGATACAGACCGGGCAACGTACCATTATTTCTATCCCAATAGTTCTCCTCGGGGCCACGGCCATAGTAAGAGAAGGCCTCCTTCGAGCGTGGCAGATAGAACTCCAAGCCCAGACGAGGTAACTCGGGCAACTTCTCGCCCTTACCGCCACAGAACTTACCATTTACTGTCACGAAACCAGCAGAATTTACGACGTAATCAACCGTAAGCATAGCATCGTAAGGCAACTTATAGTCGGCCGAAATGGTTACGCCATTTGCACCCTTCTCAACTCGCGTTGCCACAACATTGTGGAAAATAGAGGCCTTAAACCACTCGTAGCAACGCTTGGGTTCGCCATTTCCGAAGTCATTGTCGGTAGAGGCACGCCAGAACAACGGGCGGAAACCATAGTGGTTATCACCATATTTCATTGCAGCAAAGATCTCGCGACCGTTATACTTGTAAGAAGTAACGTGACCTATCATCTTGGCGAATACAAACTCTACCTTCTTGCCCTTGACCTTTACTTGGTATCTATCCTCCTCGACGCTCAACTCGCCACTCGCCTTTGCAGCATAGTCGGTACGCACAGCCTTCTGCAATTCGAAAGCATCGTGAGCCACAACCCAGCCGGCAGGTATCAATCGCTCCTCGTTGATAGCGATAGCCTCCAACTTAAGCACATACGACAGTTCGGGGCGCATCTTTGTAAATGCAGGAACAGCAACCGTTGCGCGTGACTGCGGAGCTACGTTGGCCGAAAGTTCGCCACTCTTTACCGCCTTACCGTCGGCAAGATAGGTATAGCGGAACTTATAACCGCTCAAATCCTTGAAGTAGAAGCGGTTTTCAATCTCATACTCATTAGCAGCCTCGCCCTTATGGAAGGCGATGTCGCTATATACCCACTTCACCTCGGCCATAGCGGGATGCTCCGTGCGGTCGGGATTGATAATTCCGTTGCAGAGGAAGTTGGCATCGCTTGGAGAGTTTACTCCATAGTCACCACCATAAGCCCAATACTTCACGCCATTCTCATCCTTCTCGGCAAAGCCCTGATCGATCCAGTCCCAGATAAACGCACCCTGAAGGTTGGGATAAGTGTAGATATGCTGCCACTGGAACCACAAACCACCGGTCGAGTTACCCATCGAGTGGCAATACTCCGAGGGTACCAACGGGCGGTCGGCACCATTTTTACCACGATTCTCAAACCACTTTGCACCCGGGTACTGCGGGACATACATATCGCTATTCCACTCCCACTGCGCACGCTCGTAACATATAGGACGATTCATTCTGCCCTCGCCCTTCTCCAAAGCTGCCACAAGGTCGTAGCCGAGATAGAAGTTATAGCCATTACCCGCCTCATTTCCAAGCGACCAGATGGTTACGCAAGGATAGTTGCGATAGATCATATACATATTGTTGATACGATC
>JAGBIR010000142.1 GCA_017934845.1 Alistipes sp.
CAACAACATACCCCCTCCCCCTTCGGGTACTCCCCCTATCTTAAGGGGAGAATTTCCTGTACTACCCAAAAATTTCGCCCCTAATATAGGGGAGATGTCCGCAGGACAGAGGGGTATAACTATTACCAGTGCGTCAGCTATTGCCGCCATCATTCCCGCTGCGTAAGCCAAATAATTTTGAATTCGTAATTTTGAATTTTGAATTCCAAACACTATCTTTGTCCAATTAATATATAATGTAATGAAAGTAGGTCGTATTCAAACCCTGAAGGTCAATCGTATTTCCGATTACGGACTCTATTTGGTGGATGATGAGGGCGGCGAGGTGTTGCTGCCCAATAGATATGTGTCGCTCAACAATGCGGTGGGTGACCAGATTGAGGTATTTGTTTATCACGACTCCGAGGACCGCCTTGTGGCCACTACCGAGCGTCCCCTTATTACCGAGGGGCAGGTGGCATCGCTCAAGGTGGTTGATAAGAGCATCCACGGTGCCTTCCTCGATTGGGGATTGGCGGGTAAGGACCTCTTCCTGCCCAACCGCAACCAGCAGGGTGGTGTGCTGCCCGGTCGCAGCTACCTTGTGTGGATGTATATCGACAACGTCACGGGCCGATGCGTAGCCACGCAGAAGCTTAAGGCCTTTATCGACAACGATGTTATTACGGTCGAGCCGCGTCAGAAGGTCGATATTGTTGTTGCGTCGGAGAGTCCTATCGGCTATCGTGCCATCATCAACTCGCGCCATTGGGGTATGATTTACAAGAATCAAATCTTCCAGCCAATAGCCATCGGCGATAGGCTTGAGGGTTATGTGCGTCGCATTACCGAGGATAACCGCCTCGACCTCTCGTTGCGTCGTGAGGGCTACGATGGCGTTGCTTCGTCGGCCGACGTGCTTTTGAAGCTGCTGCGCGATAGTGGTGGCGAGCTGCCCATTGGCGACGACTCTTCACCCGAGGAGGTACACCGCCTGACGCAGATGTCGAAGAAGGTCTTTAAGCGTGCTGTGGGTATGCTTATGAAGAGTGGCGACATTGTTGCCGAGCCCCAACACATAAAACTCCGATAGCTATGGCAAATATGCACACTGCCGAGCGCGTATCACCGCGTGATGAGTCAGATAACTTTGTCTTTCAGCGTTCGCTCCTTGCCTACCATTATGCCGCACAACTCGTCTCGGGCGATGTGCTTGAGGTGGGTACGGGTATGGGCTACGGAATAGAGATTATAGCCCCTGCGGCAAAGCGTTTTGTGACAATCGACAAAAATACTCCCGCGTTGGGTGCGCTGCCCGCGAATAGCCGCTTCTGGCAGATGGCTGTGCCGCCAATTGCAATGCCCGAGGAGGCGTTCGACTGCGTGGTGTCGTTTCAGGTTATCGAGCATATCAAGCGCGATAGAGAGTTCGTTAGCGAGGTACATCGAGTGCTGCGCCACGGTGGACGTTTCATTGTCTCGACGCCTAATGCCCCTCGGTCGCTGACGCGTAACCCGTGGCACGTGAGGGAGTATCGAGCCGAGGAATTGAAGGCTCTGCTGGGCGAAGTGTTCGACAGCGTGGAGTGTCTGGGTGTGGCGGGTAACGAGAAGGTTATGGCCTATTACGAGCAGAATCGCCAAAGTGTAGAGCGTATTATGCGTTACGATGTGCTCGACTTGCAGCATCGCCTGCCGCGCTGGGTGTTGCAGCTGCCTTACGACGTGATGAACAGACTCAACCGCCGTCGCTTGCTCGATGAGAATAACGAACTTACACGCTCGATAACGATGGACGATTATAGGATTTGCCCCGCCTCGGACGAGTGCTTCGATTTGTATTTCGTAGCGACCAAAAAGTAGTATTTATTGGTTATATTGTCTTCGGGGAGCGAAAAAACAGAGAAAAATTTTTCACATCAACGATTTTTTGTTATCTTTATGGTCGCGCATTTCACTAATTGGAGTGTGCGACTATGTTTTTATGGAGATGAGCCAGACCGCAATTATCTTGGTGCTTGTTATTTCGGGCATCGTGGTGGGGGTTATAAATACCCTTGCCGGAGGCGGTGCGATTATCTCTATGACGCTGTTTATGACCTTGGGCCTGCCTATCAGTGTGGCGAATGGTACCAACCGCATTGCCGTTGTGTTGCAGAACTTCACCTCGACAATCGCCTTCCTGCGTAAGCGTCTGCTCAACGTTGTGAGCGGCATAAAACTATCAATTCCCGCCGTTATAGGTAACATCATAGGCTCGATGGTAGCAACGCACATCAGCGACACGATTTTTACTATCTGTATGTCGGTCGTGCTGTCGGTGGTGCTTATCTATATGATTTTCGATAAGAGTGCAAATAAACGTAAAATCCCCGACGGACACCCTCTGGAGCTGCGCTGGTGGCACTTCTTGTGGTTCCTGCTGCTGGGATTCTATGGCGGCTATATCTACATCGGCTTGGGTTATGTGGTACTCGCCGTTGCTATATGGTCTATGGGACTCGATATCATTACGGCTAACGTCGTCAAGTGCTTTGTAATATTCGTTGCAACGCCCTTCTCGCTCATAATCTTTATGATGGATGGACAGGTCGATTACGCCTATGGCTTGTGGCACGGCTTGGGTAACATCATTGGCGCAGCCTTTGCTTCGCACTTTGCAATGTCGTGGGGTGGTAAGTTTGTGAAGTACTTTACGATTGTTGTTTTGCTGGTATGCTTTGCCGATTTGGTCGGACTTATCTCGTTGCAGAATATGTTACATGGGCTGCTTACATCGTTCTAATGGTAGGTGGTCGGTTAGGTTATGAAGATTACTAAAGAGGATAAAATTGTTGTTACGGGTGCGCGTGTCCACAACCTGAAGAGTGTCGATGTAGAGATTCCGCGCTATTCGCTGGCTGTTATTACCGGTCTTTCAGGCTCGGGAAAGTCGTCGCTGGCTTTCGATACCATCTATGCCGAGGGACAACGCCGTTATATGGAGACGCTATCGACCTATGCACGCCAGTTTGTGGGTACTATGGAGCGTCCCGACGTGGATAAGATTACGGGCTTGAGCCCCGTGGTGGCTATCGAACAAAAGACCACTAACAAGAATCCCCGCTCTACGGTCGGCACCGTTACCGAGATAAACGACTTCCTGCGTCTGTTGTATGCCCGTGCTTCGCGTGCCTACTCGCCAATTACCAACGAGCAGATGGTCCATTATACCGACGAGCAGATTGCCGAGCTTATCCTCAAGGGCTTCAATGGCCGCAAGGTGGCATTTATGGCACCCATCGTCAAGGGCCGTAAGGGTCACTACCGCGAACTCTTCGAGTCACTTGCCAAACGTGGATATATCTATGCGCGTATCGATGGCCAGATTACCGAGATTTCTGCTGGTATGAAACTCGACCGCTATAAGATTCATACCGTCGATTTGGTTGTTGACCGTATGGTGGTGAGTGAAGCCTCGTCGGAGCGTATTATGACCTCGCTCAAGGAGGCTATGCGTCAGGGTAAGGGTACTATGGCCCTGTATGACTACGAGGCCGATGGTATGCGCTACTACTCGCGCCATCTGATGTGTCCCTCGACGGGTGTGGCGTTCGAGGATCCCGCACCTCATACCTTCTCATTTAACTCTCCGCAAGGAGCCTGTCCGCGATGCAGCGGCTTGGGTACGGAGGCTGTATTCGACATTAAGAAGATTATCCCCGACGATAATCGCTCGCTGCGTGAGGGAGCTCTCGAGCCGTTGGGAAAATATAAGAACAATAAGATTTTTACGCTGCTCGAGCTGCTTGGCCGCCGATATGACTTTACGTTGGACGACCCAATAAACACAATCTCGGAGGAGGGTATGAATGCCATTCTGTATGGCGACCCCAAACCCCTGACGGTCGATTTGTCGGAGTTTACCTCAATCTCGGGCCGTAGGATGATTCCGTGGGAGGGTGTTGCCGAGTATGTCCGCTCGACCGATGACGAGGAGTCGAAGAAGGGACAGAAGTGGCGTGAGCAATTCCTTATGTATCGTCCCTGCTCGGTGTGCGGTGGCTCGCGCCTTAAGAAGGAGGCGTTGCAGTTCCGCATCGGAGGTAAGAGTATAGCCGATGTGTCGGCAATGTCGATAGCCGATTTTGCCGAGTGGATGTCGCATATCGAGGAGCATTTCAACCCCAAAGAGCAGAAGATTGCGCAAGAGATTGTAAAGGAGATTCGCGAACGACTGCACTTCCTGCTGGCCGTTGGCTTGGGCTATCTGTCGCTGTCGCGTTCGGCACGTTCGCTTTCGGGTGGCGAGAGTCAGCGCATAC
>JAGBIR010000143.1 GCA_017934845.1 Alistipes sp.
ACGGCAAAAGAAAGACCAATTGAGGTTTACTGACCCCTCGTTTATTCGTGAGCGTTTGGAGCGTGCTGGATTGTCTCCATCGTTAGCTCTGCAAAATGGAGCTTCTTCTCCCGGAATGTCTGCGACTATTGGTTCATCTTCGACTCCTGGTGGTTTTGGTTCTTCCTCGTTGGCGCATGGTAGTGATTTATTGCAATCTATTGCGGATTTGAAAATTAAAGATTCTCAAGTTAGATTAAATGATGCTACTGCGAATGCTCAAAATGAGTTGGCCGAGATGTACGATTCAAAAACGCCTACAAATGGCAATTTAGGTAATGCTGAATTGGAAAATTTATGGGCTGAATTTGGAGTAAAAAATGCTTTAGCCGGTCTTTATCAAGAGCAAAAGAAAGGTGCTATTACTCATAGAGAGTATGAAGATTCGTTGAGATTAGGTCAAGATATTGAGAATACCTTTAATTCTTGGAATATGGATAATCGCAAGGAGCTTTCGGATACCGCGGTATCTCAGTCTAAAGCAACTTTGCATGAAACTATCCAAAGGTATGATTTTAATCAGTCGAATAATCCCACCATTTTAGCTATGAATAGGATGGCTTTGCAACAATCTATTCTCAATTATTTCGCTACTGAAATTCGAATGCAAGCTGAAAGGGAAGGTATTAAATTAACCCAGGCTCAAACAATTCAAGCAATAGCCAATTCTGAGACTCTACGTGCTCAAGCAAATAAGTTTTATGTTGAAGCTGAAACCGAAAATCAAATGCGTGGATATCGTAAGGCCGAATCTGTAATGAAATCTATTAACGGTTTTATTGGTTCGGTAGGCCAAGCAGCCGGTGGTATTTCGCGTTTAATCGGTTCTATTACTACCGGTGGCGCGTCCGAGTTGGTTGTGCCTAAAAATGGTTCTTTGCCTGGTATTGGTTATCCTACTGTGCCTACCGATTCTTTAGGTCGAATATTTGGAACTTTGAAATAATTGTATTATCTTTGTGCTATGGAAGAGCCTAAAAGAATACAAATTGAGATAATAAAGCGTTCTCCGGTTACTCTTGGAGGAGCTATTGCAATATTATTTGGTATAGTAATATTATCGTTTGTTGTAGTTGGAGCTGTATTGTATTTTTGTATCAATTACGGTTAAAATTTTACATAACGTTAGATATTATTTCAACAGGGGTAGAGGAATAAAAGGGGAGGGTTGTGGCAGGTTTATACCTATCGCAACCCTCTTGAATACATGTGTTTAGCTGACTGTCAGTAAACCGCCATCAACGACGCCTGACAACAAACTTGCTACTCCTCGATACGCTCGAGTTTCACCGTGAAGTGGCGCATAAGCTCGGTCTCCCAGACGATGCGCACACCGCGTGTAATCTCGTTGCGACGGTCAAAGACATTCTTCAACGCTACAGCGATAACATCCATGTGATTGTTGGTATAGACACGACGTGCAACACACAATCGTAGCAGGTCCAAACCTCCGAAACGATTCTCGCGAGTCACGGGGTCGCGGTCGGCCAAGATGTAGCCAATCTCGCAGCCTCGGATGCCGGCCTCGAGGTACAGCTCTACGGTCAGAGTCTGTGCCGGGAACTCCTCCTTGGGAACCTTGGTGAGCACCTTCGAGGCATCGACAAAGATGGCGTGGCCACCCGCAGGACGTTGATACGGAATGCCGAACTCATCCAGACGAGCTGCGAGATACTGCACCTGACGGATGCGGGTCTCGAGGTTGTCGAACTCGGTATTCTCGTCCAAACCTACCGCCAAAGCCTCCATATCGCGGCCATTCATACCTCCATAAGTGAGATAACCCTCGTAAGGGATGCAGAAGCGCTTTGCGCCCTCGTACCAATCCTCGTGGCGAGTGGCGATAAAGCCGCCCATATTGACGATACCGTCCTTCTTTGCCGACATAGTCATGCCATCTGCCAATGAGAACATCTCGAGAACTATCTCCTTGATTGTCTTGTCTTTGTACCCCTCCTCACGAGTTTTGATAAAGTACGCATTCTCGGCAAAACGCGCCGAGTCGAGGATTATGCGCTTACCATATTTGTCGGCAATAGCACGCACCTCGCGCAAGTTCTGCATCGATACGGGCTGACCTCCGGCAGTGTTGTTTGTAACGGTTACGATGATAAATGGAACCTGCTCGTGATGCTCTGCAAGAGCTTTTTCGAGCTTTGCGGGATCGACATTGCCTTTGAACGGATGTTCGAGCTGGGTATCCTTCGCCTCGTCAATCGTGCAGTCGAGGGCCTTAGCTTTGCGGCTCTCGATATGGCCTTTTGTGGTGTCGAAGTGCGAGTTTCCGGGAACAACTGCACCCTCTTTTACGAGGTGGCTGAACAGAACGTTCTCCGCAGCACGACCCTGATGTGTCGGGATAACATACTCAAAGCCGGTGATGCGGTTGATGGCCTCCTTGAGGTGGAAGAACGACGATGCACCTGCGTAACTCTCGTCACCGAGCATCATTGCAGCCCATTGGTTGCTACTCATCGCGCCCGTACCCGAATCGGTAAGGCAGTCGATATAGACCTGATCGGCACGCAGTTGAAATACGTTGTAGTGAGCTGCTTTGAGCCAAGCCTCGCGCTCCTCGCGGGTACTTTTACGAATCGGCTCGACCATCTTGATACGCCAAGATTCTGCAAATGGTAGTTCCATAGTGTTTATTATTTATATAGGTATTAGTTAGTTGCTTTAACAAAGGTACAAAAAAATAT
>JAGBIR010000144.1 GCA_017934845.1 Alistipes sp.
ACACCTCCTGACCGAGGTAATCCTCGGCAGTCTTCTTCATCTTCTGAAGGATGATAGCAGAAATCTCCTGCGGAGTGTACTGGCGGCCATCGATATCTACGCGAGGCGTATTGTTATCGCCGCGCACGATTGAGTAAGGTGCACGCTGGATGTCGTTGGTTACCTTATCGTACTGCTCACCCATAAAACGCTTGATAGAGAACACCGTACGCTTAGGGTTAGTGATAGCCTGACGCTTTGCAGGATCACCCACCTTACGCTCCGATGAGTCGGTGAATGCAACAATTGAAGGAGTTGTACGATGTCCCTCTGAGTTAGGAATTACAACGGGCTCGTTACCCTCCATTACAGATACACACGAGTTAGTCGTACCCAAGTCAATACCAATAATCTTTCCCATAATCTTTAAGTTTTTATTTGTTTATATTTATTTTCCTCTTTTCGGATGCCTCTTACTTACCAATCCTCCCCAAAATAGTTTTTCACTCGAAGGGCATTAATTATAAGCGCATCTCTTGTGCCACTTTCTCGCGGCAGTCGATTATATATTCACAAACGTTATACCAAAAAGAAAATTTGCCAAAAAAGCTCAATTATGGCACAAAAGACTGCCAAAAATAAAAACCATCTGCCATTTTGACTGACATAATGACACATTCAAACGCCAATTTCGCTCCACACTCCCCAATGCCACTCCTCGACGCAACTTCCCGAAGCCCACGTCCCAATGCCACACTCCGTCACCTATTACCACAAAAAAGTATCGAAGCCCCAAAACGGAACTTCGATACAAATTTTACAGGCTAAAAGCCCAAAATTATTTATTCTCGTTGAGAATACGCATTGCAGCATCAAGGATAGCTGTATCGTCCAAAGTAACAACACCACCATCGGGGCCCTGCTCGATATGGATACCGGCACCAGCTACAGCATCGAGGTGCTTACCACCGAAATAGTTACGTACTGTCTCAACATCAATTCCCAACTCATCAGCGATACGCTGTGAGCTACCACTGGGCAACTTGTCCTTAATACGGCGCAATTCATTAAATGTAATAATCATAATGACTCTATTTTAAGGTTTATTATTTGTTTAAATTAAAGACTCAAACATCGTCCTATTTATTTCCAACATAAAATTACGGCATTTTTTTCGTTTTACCAAATTTATTTGCCAAAAAAAAATAAAAAAAGAGGAATATCGCAAAATATTCCCCTTTTTATGCATATTTTTTCGACTGACGCACTAATCGCCCAATTCGATGAACACCTGCCACAACAGTGGATTGTATGGCTGCACCTCGGTAGTAACGGTTGTCGTAGTCGTCGTATCGGTATAGTACGAATTGTTATAAAGGCTGTTATAATACATACTATTATAATAATTATTGTAATAGTTGCCATAATAACCGCCATAGCCACCATAACCACCATAGCCGTAGTAATTATTATAGTAGTTATTATAGTAGCTGTTACCGTAATAGCTGTTATAATAGTTGTAATAGTTATAATAGTCGGCATAGTTGCTCGATGTAGATGTACTTGAAGTACCCGACACGCCCGTAGCACCATAAGCATTCGACGAGGTTGTCAGGATTGCATTCCACGCACCAAGTTTCATCTGCGGGATGGCATACAACCAAGCATCGACATAGGAGTTCGCCTCCGATTTATCCTCCGAATTTACCACAAAATTCAAAGCTTCAGCCTCGTCATCATCCTCGACATCATCGTAAACAATCTTCTTAACCTCGGGAATATTGGTATCGACAATAAAGCCATCCAAATGACGAGTTACGTACCAGATCTTTGCCTGCGATACAGAATCCAGAGGCTCGGCATCTGCCGGATGCAAGCCCTTGCCAAAACGCTTAATCAGAGCCTCATCAACCTGACGATTAATCTCCTCCAACGATGATGCGCCAAACAACTTTCCGCGCTTATATACCGTCTGACCCTCATACAAAAGAGTATCCTTACCCAAGCAGTCGAATGTAAGGCGTTTCTCGGGAGTATATAAATAATTAATGTATAAGCCGGCGATAGTATCTACTGCAGGATACCACTTCTCGTCATAAACAACCGGCTCCTTATCCTCGTCGGCACGGCTCTTCTCACGCATATATGAGCGACGCAACGCCGACTTCTCCTCACTATTATTCTCGGCAACTACAATGCCACCATTCTGCTCGGCAAAAGATTTAATCCACGCATCCTCATACGCTACCGGATTACCAACGTGACCCCATACATTCATATCGACAATCATCGGACGATTGGCATCCAGCTCAAACTGACCGCCATAACCGCCATCGCCACCCAGCGTCTTATCACCCACACCAATTGACGAAGGAAGATACAAACGCAATTTTGTTCCGTAGCGCACCTCAAAATCGAGGTTATCACCAATCTTGAGTTTATTACGCAATGCCATATATGTACCCTCGGGCATTGACATATTCTCGGTCTCGCCACAGAAAAGATAGTAAGGGACATAGTGAGTGTGAGAAGTATAGCTATCCTGCTGGCGTGCCTGATCGGAGTCGCGCGTAAGGACAACATTACCGGCCAAATCGCGGCATGTGATATCAAACCATACCCAAGGTTCACCTTCGGCATTTCTTACCGCCACACTATCGGCCACACCTTCGTCCAGCACCTCGACATAGTAGCCACCACGCTCCTGATAGTTATCCAACAAATCGGGACGATGAATCTCCATCCACGCCTTCAGGGCTTGAAGCTCCATCTCCTCGAACGATATGGCCTCGCTATCGACACACGACTGCAACGACAGCATCGAAGCGACTACAACCAACAACAATCGATTAAAAAATCTCATATATACTAAAATTCTTTTTCTCTAAAACTTTTTTACGCCTACGCCTGCCATCTGCTACGCACCCTTCGTAACCTTTGTGATTGTAAAAATCCACGCAACCGAAGAGTTTGCAGGCACAATACCTACCGCTTCGCTCTCGTAGGCTGTCTCCAAAGTCATATACACCTCCACACGATCACTCTCGCGACATCCTAATAACGACTTCTCGACACCTTTTATTATATTAGTCTCGCCCAATTTTATAACAACGGGATCGGTAGTCCAATATTCGGTATTGAGCCCCAGCTCCGCCAAACGTGCAATCATACTCTCCTCGTTGGTAAAATAGGCAGCTTCGGCACGTGGTACACTACCCGTAAAGGTATATGCCGTTAGCGCCAGCTCAACCTCATCGCCATAATCTACAACCGCGCGATCCTCGCGACCCTCATCATAATAGGTAGCGATGTAGCGATAGGTATTAAGCTCAAACACATCGTAAAAATCGCGACTTCCATCCTGCTCGGCCTGCTCGGCAG
>JAGBIR010000145.1 GCA_017934845.1 Alistipes sp.
CAGCACCAAACCCATAAGCGTCGGGTAGTAAAAAGTGCCAGAATCGGCCGTAATTGTAAGTGGTATTCCGTGCAGATTCTTCAAATCATTCACCGCCTCCAAGCCATAAGCCATACGACCAATGCGATGCTTCAAATGCTCGGGCGTACGTTGTGATGTGGTGGTAAAAATTCCGAAACTGAATATATTTACAAAATATATATCCTCCTCATCCTCGTCGTCCATCTGCTCTACCTTACCACAATCGATAGCTTCGACAACGCCCGCCGTAATTTGATGCGCCGCCTTGAAGATATTGCGCGACATACCGATAGCTCCGGCAAAATCGTTTGCCGTACCTGCTGGTATAACGCCCAAGTTCACCTTTAACCCCTTGCGCATCATTGCATTAACAACATAGTTAAGCGTGCCATCACCACCCGCAACAACGGCCAAATCGACCGTTTCGTTACCATCGAATGGATTCTTGCCAAACTCAATTACCTGAGGGTGCATATCGTAATCTGCCTCGCGGAAAATCTCCACAAGGCGATCTACGTTTCGCTCAATCTTGCCTCTTCCGGCTTGCGTATTATATAATAAAATAGCACTCCTCATAGCTAATTCAACTCATTCGGCCACATCAAATGGCATTAAATCCCTCAATCTGTTTCAATGCCGAAGCCAACTGTTTAGAGTAATAAATCTCGAACTCATCGCCCTCGCCCGATGTGATAAAATATACCATCACACCCTCCGACTCCAACTCTCGCGCCAACTCAATAGCTCGCTCCTTTCCCAAAGCCATAAACATAGTTCCAAAGGCATCGGCCTCGGCACAGGTGGGAGCAACAACCGTTGCCGAAAGCAGATCGGTAATGGCACTTTGTCCCGTTTGTGGGTTTATCGTATGGGCCACCTTTCGACCCTGATTATCAATATAATAGCGTCGATAGTTTCCCGATGTTGCCATTGCGCAATCGTTCAACGACAACACCTGCTGGATATAAGCCCCCGGCACATCGTTGCCATCAAACGGAGTCTCAATGCCGACTCTCCACGCCATACCCTTTGGGTTAACGCCCTTGCAACGAACTTCGCCACCGATATCGACCATATAATTCTCTATGCCCCACTGCTCCAGAGCTTCGGCTGCCAAGTCAACGACATAACCTTTTGCAATAGAGTTAAAGTCGAGTTGCACGCGCCGATCACTCTTTACCAACCGACCATCACGCACAGAAATTTTATCATATCCGACAAACTCCAACAACGAATCGACATTGACCTTGAAATCGGGATTTTTACCCGCAAAACCATACGCCTCGACAAGCGGTTTTACCGTCACATCATAGACTCCACCCGAGAGGCGACTAACGCGCTCGGCAAGCGTAATGTTAAAAACAATATGTTCGTCCAAACTATCTGTCTCACCGCGATTTATGCGGCTCAGCAGAGAGTTTTTATCAAATATCGACATCGATGCCTTTGCCATGCTGTCGATACGCATCATACGCTCATAAATCTCGGCTGATGACACTGAAGTTTGTGCCGACAGATGAAGAAAAGTGCCCAGCATAGAGCCCTCGACTCGAACATACTCCGCCTGCTGATGGCGGCAACCAGCCAAACAGACAAATGCCACCATTAGCAGCATCAATCCACTCACCTTCGATAGGTATGATATGGCGTTTACTCCTCTTCTCATCTAACCAATTTTTAGTCTGCAGAACTGTCGAAATCCACTCGCTCGTTTCCCGACATTTACAGCACTTTCCATTTGCAAAGATATGAATTTTTATCAAATTACGACCTATTCCTTACAATTCGTACAAAAAGCAACTGAAAAAACATTAATTTCGTCGTAAAAATTTGTCTCTTAATGAAATTAAGACTACTTTTGCACCACGCTCCGGTGTTATTCACAGTAAGGGGAATGCATCGTGGAGTGGAACCAGAGCCGAAGCCGATCTGGGAAAATGGCGGCGAGGCTCATAAAACCAATTATTTTTATGGCTTATTTAACAGCAGAGAAAAAGCAAGAGCTTTTCGGTCAGTACGGCAAGTCTAACACTGATACTGGTTCTCCAGAGAGCCAGATCGCGTTGTTTTCGTACCGTATCAGCCACCTTACTGAGCACCTCAAGAGCAACAAGCACGACTTCGGTACCCAGCGCGCACTTTTGCGCTTGGTAGGTAAGCGTCGTCACTTGCTCGAGTACCTCAAGGAGGTTGATATCGAGCGCTACCGCGCTATCATCAAGACTCTTAACCTCCGTAAGTAATACGAGGGCGAAAAGGGGTTGCAGACAAAACAGCCTGACAACCCCTCTTTTTTGGAAGATTTTCACAGGACGATTTATATTTGACGAATTAATTAATTTATGGAAGAAACAAAATTGTACAACGCCGTACAGAAGACCATCACCCTGGCCGACGGTCGTGAGATTACGATTGAGACCGGTAAGTTGGCAAAGCAGGCCGACGGTTCGGTTGTGGTAAAGATGGGTGATACGATGTTGCTCGGTACCGTAGTAGCAGCCAAGGAGGCTAAAGAGGGTACTGATTTTATGCCGCTCCAGGTGGAGTATAAGGAGAAGTTCGCATCGTGCGGTCGCTTCCCCGGCGGTTTTATGAAACGTGAAGGCAAGGCAAGCGATGCTGAGATTTTGGTTGCTCGATTGATCGACCGTGCTTTGCGTCCATTGTTCCCCTCGGATTATCACGCCGATGTATTTGTTACCGTTAACCTTATCTCTGCCGACAAGGATATTCAGCC
>JAGBIR010000146.1 GCA_017934845.1 Alistipes sp.
CCGTATCGCTTATCGGAACATTCTTCCTGATGTACTTGGCGGGATTCTCGATCAACGTGCTGTCGATGCTGGCCGTAGTGCTATCGGTAGGATTGGTTGTCGATGATGCCATCGTGATGACCGAGAATATCTACATCCGTATCGAACGCGGAATGTCGCCATTCGAAGCGGGTATCGAGGGTGCGAAAGAGATCTTCTTTGCGGTGCTTTCGACTTCAATCACATTGTTGGCGGTATTCTTCCCCATCGTCTTTATGGAGGGTATGACCGGACGTCTGTTCATCGAGTTCAGCCTTGTCATATCGGGAGCAGTGCTTATCTCTACATTTGCGGCACTTACCGTTACGCCTATGCTCGCATCGAAGTTGCTGGTTAAGCAAGAGAAGAAGAGTTGGTTCTACAACAAGACCGAGCCTTTCTTCGTATGGCTCAACAACTTCTACCAGCGTACGCTTACAGCCTTCCTACGCCAACGTTGGATTGCAATTCCGCTTACCGTCGTGATGTTTGTCATTATCGGCTGGTTGTGGAGCACCATTCCGTCAGAGCTGGCACCGCTGGAGGACCGCTCGCAGATTAACATCAGCACGAAGGGTTCGGAGGGTGCTACCTATGAGTTTATCCGCGACTACACCGAGTCAATCAACTCGCTGGTTGATTCGCTGGTTCCCGAGTCTAAATATATCACAGCACGCGTAAGCAGCGGTCAGGGTAATATTCAGATTGCGCTGAACGACATACAAACGCGCGAACGCTCGCAGATGGAGATTGCCGAGAAGATTTCGGCAGCCGTACGTACGCAGACCAAGGCCCGTTCGTTTGTGCGCCAGCAATCGACCTTCGGAGGCCGACGTGGCGGTATGCCCGTACAGTATGTGTTGCAGGCCCCTACGATTGAGGATCTGGAGGAGGTGCTTCCCAAATTTATGGAGCGCGTCTATGAGAGCGACGTTTTCCAGATGGCCGACGTAAACCTTAAGTTCAGTAAGCCCGAGGCTCGTATTACGATTAACCGCGACAAGGCCAACCTGCTGGGCGTATCTACACGCGACATTGCACAAACGCTTCAGTATGGATTGAGCGGTCAGCGTATGGGTTATTTTTATATGAATGGTAAGCAGTATGAGATATTGGCCGAGATCAACCGCCAGCAGCGCAACAAGCCATCCGACCTGAAGTCTATCTACCTACGCAACAGCGCGGGCGAGATGATTCAGATGGATAACCTCGTGACGCTGGAGGAGAATGTTGCTCCGCCGCAGCTCTACCACTACAACCGCTTCATCTCGGCTACCGTATCGGCCGGACTGGCAAAAGGCAAGACCATTGGTGACGGACTTGACGAGATGGACCGCATAGCCGCCGACATCCTGCCCGACGACTTCCGCACTGCGCTTACGGGCGACTCAAAGGAGTTCCGCGAGAGTTCATCGAGCTTGATGTTTGCCTTCCTGCTCGCTATTTTGCTCATCTACTTGATTTTGGCAGCACAGTTCGAGAGCTTTAAGGATCCGTTCGTTATTATGCTTACCGTGCCACTGGCTATCGCCGGAGCATTGGTATTTATGGCTACAACGGGCCAGACTATGAATATCTACACCCAGATCGGTATTATTATGCTTATCGGTTTGGTTGCTAAAAATGGTATCCTTATCGTGGAGTTTGCCAACCAGAAACAGGAGGCGGGCATCGATAAGATGCAGGCTATCGAGCAGTCGGCTCTGCAACGTATGCGACCTATCCTGATGACAAGTGCATCGACAATCCTCGGTTTGCTACCGCTTACGATGGCATCGGGCGAGGGTGCTAATGGCCGTATCGCAATGGGTATTACGGTTGTGGGCGGAATGTTGGTATCGACAATTTTAACCCTCTATATCGTGCCGGCAATCTACTCTTATGTATCTACCGACCGCAGTAAACAAATATAAAACAACAGACAATGAAATATTTACTTTCAATAATATTTTCAGTTGCCGCCATCGCCAACCTATCGGCACAGCATAAGGTGCTATCGTTGCGCGAGTGTTTGGAACGCGGCTTGGAGAATAACTACGAGATTCTTATTCAGCGCAACGAGGAGCGCATAAGCGACAATAACGCCACACGCGCCTCGGCAGGTATGCTCCCGACGCTCGACCTTTCGGCAGGCTATACCAGCTCGGCCGACAAGACCATTTCAAAACCTGTTGTGGGTGACAAAATTACAGACAATGCCGCCTACGATCAGAATGTCGATGTGGGGGTATCGCTCAATTGGACCATTTTCGACGGTATGCGCTTGCGTACCAACTACGCTAAGTTGCGCGAGATGCAGCAGAAGGGTAACCTGCAAACACGTCTGGCAATAGAGGATTTGGTGGCAAACCTTACAGCCGAGTATTACAACCTCATTCAGCAGACCATCCGACTCAAGAACTATCGTTATGCGGTGGCACTCTCGCGTGAGCGTCTGCGCATTACCGAGGAGCATTACCGTATAGGAAGTTTCTCGCGCTTGGATGTGTTGCAGGCTCGCGTCGATTTCAATGCCGACTCGTCGCAGTATATGACTCAGCAGGAGTTGGTTATGGCATCACGTATCAAGATGAACGAGTTGATGGCAAATACCAACATCAACGAGCGATGCGTGGCACGCGATTCGGTTATCGTCGTTAACGACAAACTTAAGTGGGAGACGCTGGCAGAGCAGACAACCGAGACAAATGTCGAGCTGCTTATCGCCGACAACAATACGGCAATTTCGGAGCTTGACCTTAAGGCTGTGCAGTCGCGCAACTACCCCTATCTGAATCTGGTAGCCGGCTACGGATATACCCATAATCACTTTGGCAGCGGAGAGTACAAAAGCCGCGGAACACTCGGCCCCAATGTAGGTTTGCGACTCGGCTTTACAATCTTCGATGGCAACCGCCGACGCGAACAGCGCAATGCCCGCATCGAAATCGAGAATGCACACCTTACACGCCGCCAGATTGAGCAATCACTTTTGGCCGACCTTACAAACTTCTGGCAGGCCTACCAGAATAATCTGGAGGTCATTAAGTTGGAGAAGCAGAACCTCATTACCGCCAAGGAGAACTACGAAATCGCTATGGAGCGATACCTGTTGGGTAATCTGGCGGGTATCGATCTTCGTGAGGCGCAGAAGAGCCTTCTCGATGCCGAGGAGCGAATCCTCTCGGCAGAGTACAACACCAAGTTGTGCGAGATTTCGCTTATGCAAATCAGCGGTAATATTCTCGAGTATCTCAACGAATAGATTACCGCAAGACATTTTCGAGCACCGGAGTGCCGCCACAGAATGAATGTAAACGAATAATGGCGAGCATCTAAACGGTTGCGGGGAGGGTTTTACAGCGATTTGTGAAGCAAAAAGTGCGATTTTTCAAAAAAATAGCACAAAAACGCACTTTTTTGTAAAAAAAATTTGCAGAATCATTTTTTTGCCCTATATTTGCACCACGAAACACGAGAAATGGTGGATTCATCTAAGGGCTAGGATACATGCCTCTCACGCATGACATAGGGGTTCGAATCCCCTATCCACTACTAAA
>JAGBIR010000147.1 GCA_017934845.1 Alistipes sp.
AACTCCCCTATTGCCAAGGCCCTACTCCAAGTATCTGCATCGGCTGAATACAAGGTATCTAATTGGAAATACTCCTTTATCTGGGCTGCGCGCAACTGATCGATGGTTATTCTCATATTAAGATCAGTCGTATCGACCTTATACGGCCCTGAATCGCGGAGCAAACCTACATATTCATCATATTGCTCATTGGCAATATTTAACTCTATGCTATATCCGACCTTGTTTACTGCTATCAAGAAAAACACCGTAAGTGCGCCAATCACAGCCAAAAGATAAACTATTAGCTTAAAAAATATTTTCAGAAAGCGTTTCATTATTAATTTACTCTTTTATCGCCCGATTAATCCATCTTTTTGAACTGCTTTTGCAGAGACTCAATGCTCTTACGATACATATCGGCGTTCTTTCCAATCTCGTAATATACCAACACATCAGCATCATCAACAAAGAACTCCCCATATCGTGTATCGGCATCAATTTTGTCGAACACCTTATTACGAATCTTTGCAAATCCATCATCTACCTCTCCCGAGCGATTTATCTTAATGCAATACTTCTTATCGGCTACAAATGTCACCTCCGTATTGGTAAAATTCAATCTCTCCTTGCAAGCCTTAACATCGTCGGCCTCGCCGCAAAATATAATTACACGATCTGATTTTTGGTGTCGCTCTACGGCAACGCCATCTACAACGCGATAATCATGTCCCTCTTTAACGCCATTCGATGCGGCTACGACACTACCGCCCTGATCATTCACCTTGATTTTCACACCGCCAATCTCCATCGTAAAGCCGTTTTCGTCTTCGTCGAATGTAGCGACCTTCTCATTGTCGATAGTAATACCACTCTCCGATATTTGAAATACCGACTTACCATCCTCCACTATCTCGATACCTTTCTCACCGAAGGTAATCTTTGTTTCGAGATCCTCAACCTCTGCTACATTGCCTTGCAGAACAATCTGCGTATCGCCTTGAACGTGAGTACGTGTTACGTTGCCGTCGGCATCGGCATCGTTGGCAGTTGAGCGGCGAAACTCATCGACCTCCTCCTCTGTAAATTCGTCGTGGAGCATATCGGAATCGTGCTCAAATACAGCATCGAAGGCATTCTCTATCTGGTTATCGAATCTCGCAGGCGACTTGATTGCCGCAATTGTCATCGTCGCCAACGCTATAACCCACAAGATAAGTGTAATCAGCATTGCGCGGCCATTAGGCTTAAGCGAGCCGATAAACATTATAGCGAGGTAAATCATCGCTGCCAAAGGAATCATCACCACGAAGAAGAACGACAACAGCGCAAGTCCCGTAACGAAATCGAATGTCATCATAGGTAATGCGCTCAATGCTACCAAGCCCAGCACACTAAAGCCGACAACCAAGCCAATAAGCAACATTGCAGCAACGACCTTCAGCAAGGCAAGTACAATACCGCCAAGCGTTACAAAGAGTTTAGCCATCAGCGTACGCTCGCGCTCATCGGGAGCAGCTTGCGTGTTGGCTCTGATACCTTGTGCAGTCACGCGTTCGCCCTGCTGCTCCAGTTTCTGGCGAGCCGACGATGCCGCAGGCACTACAAACCACATAATGATATAGCCGACAACCAACAATCCAAACAGATTGCCCATCAGCGACGATATCTTATACATAAAGTACCAATCCAAGATATTCAGCTGACCAAGGAGTGAGAAGATAAACGGCGCAAACATCGCCAAGCGCACCCAAGTAGGATCGGTATCGAAATACTTTGCGATTCCCGAGCAAACGCCACCCAGCTTACTATTCTCCAAGTCGCGATACAAGCGACGCGGGATGCGTGGGTTGCCATTCAGATCGGTATGCTCGGGGCTGTGAGGCGCACTCTCGGCCTTCTCGTCGTCAATCTCGTTGGGCATACCCAGCTGCTTGATAATATTATCCACCAGCGGACGGGCGATAACGGCATCGGCCGGCTGCGTATTTAGAATAAGTTCAGCAATACGGGCCTCGATATCGGCCAGAATCTCCTCGCCATCGGGATCGTTCTTATATGCCTCCTGCAACGTGTCGATATATGTACTCAGCGCATCGAAAGCGTTCTGCTCGAGCATAAACGATATGCCGCCAATGCTACATTTCTTAACTTCGTTCATAACTTTGAGTTTTATCTGTTAGATGATATTACAAATGCTTGATTGTACCTCCCGACGAGACATCAGGCACAACGTTACCCTTGCCCTTGAAGCGGATAGCACCACCCGACGATGCCTTCGCAACGATCTCGCCATCGGAATTTACCAAAACCTTACCGGCCGAAGAAGCGCGCACATCGGCCTTGTCGTGTGTGAGCAAATCCTCGCCATCGACCTTACCGGCCGACGATGCCTCGGCATTGAAGATACGCACTTCGCCCTCCAGCTCGATATCACCCGACGATGTAGCCTTTGCCGAACAGCTGCGGGCAAGTAGCGTAAGTGTAATATCGGCAGCCGAAGTGGCCTCTACATAGCCATTGTCGGCCTTAATAACGCCCTGCACATCGCCCGACGATGATGCGTCGATAGAGAACGACTCAACATTGGCACGCGCAAATGTAATCTCGCCTGCCGACGATGCCTGCAAAACCAACGACTTGACATTCTGCTCGGGCTTAACCTGCACCTTGGCAGCCGCCGAGACCTCGATCTTGGTGATGTTGTTATTATTCGGTAGGCTTACAATAACGCGCACGTTGTTGAGTGAATTGATATCATCATCGATCGACACCTCCAGTTCGCCCTCTTCGACCTCTACCTCGACATACTCCATCACGTTGTCGTTGGCCCAGATAATCACTTCGTTGCCTGGACGCTCCTCAATCTCGACCTTCACGCCACGCGAAGCCTCGATTTTGGTATATTCTTCTGAAAGTTGGATAGTTTTTTGGATAACATTGTCACTTCCGCGCAATACTGCTATGCGCTTCTTGCCATCATTATTATCCTTCGTACTCTCTACATTACCTGCACTCACCGATGTGACCATCAGCATTGACATTACAATTGCTAAAAACTTTTTCATATTTGTAATTTGTTTGGTGTTATACATTATTTTCCGCGGATAACCTTAATCTGCTCGACCAACTCTTCCCACGCCTCGTCCAACATTGCCAGCTGCTGACGTCCGGCCTCGGTGAGCATATAATATTTGCGTGGAGGGCCCTGCGGAGACTCCTCCCAACGATAGGTCAACAGACCTGCGTTCTTCTGGCGCGTGAGGATCGGATAGAGCGTACCCTCGACAACAATCATCTGCGCGGCCTTCAGCTCGGCGATAATCTTCGGAGCATAAGAGTCCTCGCGTGAGAGTATAGCCAAGATGCAATACTCAAGGATGCCCTTGCGCATTTGGACTTTTACATTTTCTTCGTTCATATCTATTCTATTTTTAATTTTCTACACTTGTCAACCACTATATGCGATTGAAATATTGCATAACAAGGCTTACTGCCAATACCATTGCTGTAACTATCATATTCTCGGAACTATTTATTACAACTATTATCACGAACCAAGTTAATATCTTTGACAGGCTCTTCGGGTACAACAATCCACAAAATCACATAGAGCCATACCGATGTTCCTGCTGCAAGTACCAACAAAATTGCGGCGATTCTGACTAACGACACATCAAAATTCATATAATCGGCAATACCTCCGCACACGCCGGCCAACGCACGGCACGAGCGCGAACGATACAACCGTTTGGGGGCATTGGGTGAAGCAGCCGACTCCTCTTGGGCTACGGCATCACGCTCCTTTTTGCCGAATGCTTCGGGCGAGCCAATCTGCTGGATTGTACTCTGCACCGTACCGATGGTAATAACCATCATCGATGAGGGCACCTTCTCGCGGAAAATCTCGGCAATGCGTGCCTCGACATCCGACAAGGTCTCACTGTCTGTTTCGGGCAGGCGGCACGAAATTTCGTTCAGATACGACGTCAAACTCTTATAGGCGTCCATATCCATCGTGAAGGCTTGACCTGCAATGTTCACATTGATTGTCTCTTTCATATAGCAAGTATTTTTGTTTGTTTAGATATTTCTACAATGCAAATATATATAAAAATTTTATACTTTGTATCGCAAAGTAGTGTTTTTTTTAATTAATCGCCCATTTTTTCACTCTTTCTCTATTTTATAGAGAAAATTTTTTCAAACTTTTGTCGCATCGGCAAACTTGCAACTCCAACCACCCCATCACGACACAAAAAAGCGGAGATGTACATCCACCTCCGCTATATACAAATCACGCAACAATGTTACATCGAGAGAATCTTCACAATCTCGAGATCCTTCAAATCCATCTGCGATGAGTGAGCAATAGCCTTCTTAAACGGCACATAAACCAACTCGCCATTCTTTATACCAATCATAACATTACGCTGGCCCTCCGACAGAGCCTCGATAGCCGTAGCACCCATCTTTGACGCCAAAATACGATCCTTTGCTGTAGGCGAGCCACCACGCTGCAAATGACCGAGAATTGTCACACGAGCATCATATTCGGGGAACTCCTGCTTGATACGCTGTGCCAAACCGAGCGCACCGCCCGTAGCCTTATTCTCGGCAACCAATACGATAGCCGAATTCTTGCTCTTGCGGAAACCATTATTAATAAGGTCGGCCAGCTGATCCACCTGCGTATCACGCTCGGGGATGATAGCAGCCTCGGCACCCGATGCGATAGCACCATTCAGAGCCAAATAACCCGCCGTATTACCCATAACCTCGACAAAGAACAATCGCTCGTGAGAGCTTGCCGTATCGCGCAACTTATCCACCGCATCTACAATCGTATTCAATGCCGTATCGTAACCGATTGTTTCGTCGGTACCGTCAACATCGTTATCAATCGTACCGGGAAGTCCCACGATAGGCACATCGAACTCCTCGGCAAAGAGTTGCGCTCCCGACAATGAGCCATCACCACCAATAACTACCAAAGCATCGATACCTGCAGCCTTCATATTCTCATAAGCCTGACGGCGACCCTCCTCGGTACGGAACTCCTTACTGCGGGCAGTCTTTAAGATTGTTCCGCCCTTCTGAATAATATTACTAACGCTCTGTGACTTAAACTCCACAATCTCGCCTGTAACAAGACCGTGATAGCCACGCATAATACCCTTAACCTGATAGCCGTTATAAATGGCAGTACGCGTAACTGCGCGAATAGCCGCATTCATACCCGGGGCGTCGCCTCCGGAAGTTAAAATTCCTATACACTTAATTGCCATAGTTGTATAATATATTATAGTTTACTTCTATTTAAGATTATTTATCGGAGTAGAGTCCTCGCGAGATATAGTGGCGCATCTTTACAATATACTTGGCCTTACCCCATTGCAGAGTCACTATATACCAAGCTGCCAAAATGAGCGTTGCAATCCACTTCGCCCACTCCTTCATCCTCACATAACGCTCACGATGATAGTAGCGCGCGCGACAAATCTGGCTCTTGCCAACGTTCACACACAGACGCTCGAAATATTCGTCGGTGAGCTTACGGTCGGGGATAATATGATACATAACAGCCTTGGGTGCATAGTAATATTTTGCCTCGGCAATCTGCAGACGCTCAAACAGGTCACACTCCTCGCCACCAAACAGCGACTCACCCACATAACCCAACGACGTATCAAACACACCATAACGCCTAACTGCCGATCGACGCAAAGCCATATTACCTCCTCCCGGCACGCGGCCCTTAGGGAATTCGCAAATCTTATCGCCCCAATACATTGTATTAGCAATAGGTCGCTCGGTAAACTTCGACATCCAGCGCGGACGCTTTGTCACATACTCCGCAACGATAGGGCCTCCGGCCGCCACAGCCTCGGGAATGGTATCGAACAGTTCGATATAGGCCGCGATAAACTCGGGCGCAATACGCTCATCATCGTCTATAATAGCTATATATTCGCCCTCGCTCTCGCGAATACCTCGATTGCGGGCAAACGATAAGCCCTGATTGAGCTCCGTAACTATACGCAGATTAAAATCGGGATGCGCTCTGGCAAACTCATCGAAACGCTCCAACGTATCGTCTGTCGAGTTATTATTTACAACCACACACTCCCACTCCTCTCGTGGCGCAGTCTGTGCTACAACCGATTTCAAAGCCCCGATAAGCAGCTCCGAACGGTTATATGTAGAGATTATAAGTGACAATCTAATCATAACGCGTGTGTTTTTCATAGCAAATATACAAAAATCGTCTTACATTCCTAACATTTACCCCTAACTTTTACAATAACCCACAAAAGTCGTGGCAATTCTTAAGCATCAATCACGCCTAACAAAAACATTATCAGGCGTCAAAATTTATTCACAATCAAAACTATTTGTCGAAAGTCATTTCTTGCACTATTATTTATCACGACAAAAAGAAAAAATCATTAACTTTGTAAATGGTGAGTAGTCTGCATTTAGCCTTTTAGGCTTGGCGGCACAACAATACAACAAAGATTGACGTTAAGTTACATAAACGAAGATATAAACAATTAACCTATAACCACTATGAACAGACTATCAAGAATAGTTACACTCGCAATCTTCGCGCTTCTTATGGCGACGGGCGCATCGGCACAGAAGAGTTCGGATGAGTCATTCCGACCCACGGAGCTTGTACGCCCTATGATGGGTACGGCCGATCCGGGAAACGTTACGCCCATAGCCACTGCACCATTTGGAATGGTAGGCCTTGGCCCCGACACATTCTACTGGGGATCGGGCTACAAATATTACCACGGTCATATAAAGGGCTTCAGCCATACCCACAAATGCGGCCAGGGAGGAACCGACTTTATGGATATTATGTTTATGCCGCTGGCCTCGCCCGACTGGATTGGTGACGAGCGATGCCCATCGGAGTTCTCAGCACCCTACTCTCACGACAAGGATAAGGAGCACGTTGAGCCGGGCCTTTATAGCGTTAAACTGTTGGATAGCGGTATCGATGTTGAACTTACAGCCACATCGCGCTGCGGTATGCACCGCTACACCTACCCCGAGGGTAAAAAACGTCAGATTTTCCTCGATATGAAGCATGGCGGCAAGGGCTCATGCACCATCATTCCCGAAGATGATTGGGATACCGTACGCACAGCCCGCATCGAGTTGGTTGATGATCGTACAGTACGCGGTTATCGTATCTCGAACGGTTGGGTACCCGAGATGCACGTCTATTTCTATGCCGAGTTCTCGGAGCCAATCAAGAACATCACGCTCTACAACCATTGCCGCAAGCAAGAGGGCGTAACCGAGTGGGAGAGTACCGATGTCCGCGCCGTAGTAGATTTTGGCGAGGGCGCAGCTCCCGTTGTAGCACGCGTGGGAATCTCGCCAGCAAGCATGGAGGGCGCACGCAAAAATCTAAAGAAGGAGATCAAGACTTGGGACTTCGACAAGGTACGCCAAGCGACAAACGACCTTTGGAACGAGACACTCTCGGCAATTATTATCGACGATGAGAACTCACCCGAGAAGGAGGCCTTCTACACGAGTCTTTACTTTGCCCATCTCTATCCGCAGCTCTACTCTGACGTTACGGGCGAGTATCGTTCATCGGATATAAAGGTACATAAGGGCAAATTCAACTACTATGGCGGTTGCTTCAGCCCGTGGGATACGTTCCGTACGCAGATACCTTTGATGACAATTCTCCACCCCGAGGTGATGAACGATTTGATAAAGACCCTGCAAGAACACTACAACAACTGCGGTATGTTGCCCGTATGGTTGTTGGCAGGTCAGGAGAATATGTGTATGATTGGCTATAACTCGGTGCCGACAATCTCGGATATCTACTCAAAAGGCGTCCGCAAATACGATGTCGAGGCAATTTACGAGGCGATGAAGGTATCGGCAAACAAGGATACCTTCGGCTACTTCCTGCGTCAGTTCCGTGGAGCGCGCCACTACAATAATTACGGCTATGTGCCCTGCGATTTGGAGGTCAGCTCGGTTTCGAAGACTCTGGAGTATAGCTATGCCGACTGGTCGCTGGCACAGATGGCGAAGGCTCTGGGCAAGAAGGAGGATTACGACTACTATATGGAGCGTGCTGCGCGCTATAAAAATATGTTTGACCCCGAGGTCGGCTTTATGCGCGGAAAGGATAGCAAGGGCAACTGGCGTACGCCGTTTGATCCCTTCTACTCAAACCACTATCAGCCCGATGACGATTTCTGCGAGGGTACATCGTGGTCGTGGACCTTCTTCGTACCGCACGATGTTGCCGGCTTGGCCGATTTGATGGGTGGCGAGGAGAAGTTTGTCGAGAAGTTGGATTCGCTCTTCTTGGTAAGTTCACATGTCACAGGCCCTAACCCCGCATCGGACATTACGGGTCGCGTAGGTCAGTATGCTCACGGCAACGAGCCTGCTCACCAGATACTCTATATGTACAACTACGTTGGTCAGCCGTGGCGTGCCCACAAGAAGATTAGCGACATCCTCTATACGCTCTACCGCCCCACTCCCGACGGAATTTGCGGTAACGACGATAGCGGACAGATGTCGGCTTGGTATATTATGAGCGCAATGGGTATCTTCCCGCAGATGCATGAGGCCAAGGCCGCCTGCCTCAGAAACAGCTGCTGCCAGGTTGTGCTCTGCAACCCAGGCCATGCCGCCCTGAATAATGGGATATTCAATCCC